>NZ_JBHVGB010000023.1:0-50107 GCF_042801335.1 Nocardioides sp. NPDC057577
ACCCGGACGAACAACCGGCCCGCGCCGCCCCTCAAAACCGAGCCGCCTCGGCCGGGTTTTCGGTCAGAACGCGCCGACTCGGCGCGGTTGATCAGTCGCGGGTGAGGCGACGGTGGGTGACACGGTGGGGGCGGGCGGCCTCCTGGCCGAGGCGCTCGATCTTGTTGGCCTCGTAGGACTCGAAGTTGCCCTCGAACCAGAACCACTCACCCTCCTTCTCCTCGGTGCCCTCCCAGGCGAGGATGTGGGTGGCGATGCGGTCGAGGAACCACCGGTCGTGGGAGGTGACCACGGCGCAGCCGGGGAAGTCGAGCAGCGCGTCCTCCAGCGAGGAGAGGGTCTCGACGTCGAGGTCGTTGGTGGGCTCGTCGAGCAGCAGCATGTTGCCGCCCTGCTTCAGGGTGAGCGCGAGGTTGAGGCGGTTGCGCTCACCACCGGAGAGCACGCCGGCCTTCTTCTGCTGGTCGGGGCCCTTGAAGCCGAAGGAGGCGACGTAGGCCCGCGAGTTCATCTCGAAGTTGGCGACCTTGATGAAGTCCAGGCCGTCGGAGACGACCTCCCAGACGTTCTTGTTGGGGTCGATGCCGCCGCGGCTCTGGTCGACGTAGGAGATCTTCACCGTCTGGCCGACGTTGAGCTCACCCGCGTCGGGCTTCTCGGAGCCGGTGATCATCCGGAACAGCGTGGTCTTGCCGACACCGTTGGGGCCGACGATGCCGACGATGCCCGCGCGCGGGAGGGAGAACGAGATGTCGTCCCACAGGGTGCGGCCTTCGAAGCCCTTGACCAGGCCCTTGGCCTCCATCACCACGTCACCCAGGCGCGGGCCCGGCGGGATGTTGATGTCGGCGGTGTCGATCTTGCGGGCCTTGTCGGCCTCGGCGGCGAGCTCCTCGTAGCGGGCCAGACGCGACTTCGACTTGGTCTGGCGGGCCTTGGCGTTGGAGCGGACCCACTCCAGCTCCTTCTCGAGCATCCTGGCGCGCTTGGCGTCCTTCTGCCCCTCGACCTTGAGACGGTCCTTCTTGGTCTCCAGGTAGGTGGAGTAGTTGCCCTCGTAGCCGTGGATCGAGCCGCGGTCGACCTCGGCGATCCACTCGGCGACGTTGTCGAGGAAGTAACGGTCGTGGGTGACCGCCAGGACGGCACCCTTGTAGGACTTGAGGTGACCCTCCAGCCACTGCACCGACTCGGCGTCGAGGTGGTTGGTGGGCTCGTCGAGCAGCAGCAGGTCGGGCTCCTGCAGGAGCAGCTTGCACAGCGCGACCCGGCGGCGCTCACCACCGGAGAGGTTGTCGACGATCGCGTCGCCCGGAGGGCAGCGCAGCGCGTCCATCGCCTGCTCCAGCTTGGAGTCGATGTCCCAGGCGTTGATGTTGTCCAGGTAGGTCTGGAGGTCCCCGGTCTCGGCCATCAGGGCGTCCTGGTCGGCGTCGGGGTCACCCATCTCCATGTAGGCGTCCTCGAGGCGCTTCATCTTCGTCTTGATCTCGCCGACCGCCTCCTCGACGTTCTCGAGGACGGTCTTGCCCTCGGTCAGCGGCGGCTCCTGCTGGAGCATCCCGACGGTCGCGTCCTGGTCGCGGACGATGTCGCCGTTGTTCGGGTGGTCGAGCCCGGCCATCAGCTTGAGCAGCGAGGACTTACCCATGCCGTTCGGGCCGACGACGCCGATCTTGGCACCGTGCAGGAACGAGAGGGTGACGTTGTCGAGGACGACCTTGTCGCCGTGGGCCTTGCGCACATTGCGCAGGGAGAGGATGTAGTCGGCCATGGGCTCCACCCTAATGAGGTCGGGGCACGCCGGTACAACCGGCGCACGCCCGGCTCACCTCAGGCCGCCACGGACGCCTCTGTCTCGGCGGGAGCCTCGCCATCGTCGGGGGTCTCCGGCTTCTGGTCCCACGGGTCGGCGCCCGGGGCACGCCAGTCGGAGAGCGGGTCCCGCTCGGGATCGTCCTCGCGAGGCTCGGAGGCAGGCGCGGCGACCGCGGCCAACGTACGCGGGTTGCGCGAGATGCTGGACATGCCGCGGTTGAGGTCGTGGCCGACCACGTTGGCCTCGACCTCGAAGGTGTTGACCTCGAGCCCGTCCTTGTTGACGTAGCTGCGCGCCGACAGCCGCCCCTGGACGACGACAGGGTCGCCCTTGCGCAGCGAGCGCCCGACGTTCTCCCCCAGCTGCCGCCAGGCGCTCACCGAGAACCATTGCGTGACGCCGTCGCTCCACTCACCGGTGGACCGGTTGAGCTTCCGCGGCGTGCACGCGATCCGGAAGTTCGCCACCGAGACCTCACCGACGCTTCGCACGACGGGGTCGGCGCCGACGTTGCCGCGCAGGGTGATGATCGAGTCGTTCATCGTTGTCTCCTCAGTGTTCGCGCCCACCTGATGCGGGCCTCGAAGACAACCCTGCGCTCGACCACCGACAGTTTCCGGGCGGCGTACGTCCGCCTGTGGACAACCCCGGATCGAACCCTCCCTGTGGACAGTGATCGGCCCGCCGACCGGTCAGCGCAGCGCTTTGGCCACCCCGTGCCGAAGGGCGGTGTAGGCCGCCAGCTCGGTCTCGATCGGGTCGACGACGAGCTCGCGGGAGACGTCGGCGACCGCCGTACGCAGCCGCGCATCGGCCGAGCGCGCCCGCCGTCGTGCGGTGGTGATCACCAACAGGTGGCACACGGCCCACAGCACCAGCCCGAGCCCGACACCCCCGAGGAAGAGGACGTAAGGCAGCTCGACCCCGGCCACCGAGGGCGTCACGTCGCCGAGCTGAGCGGCTCCGGAGAGAAGCAGCGCCACCGACCACACCAGCCCGACGGTGGCGAGCACGATGAGGAGCCACTGGAGCGCCTTGACCAGCCCGGTCCACAGCGGCAGCCGCTCTGCGTTCAGGTCGACTCCGCCGACCGAGGCGTCGAGCCTGTCGGCGAGGTCGTCCATCCGCGAGACCGATGCCCGCCGGATCGCGTCTCGCCACGGCGAGGCGAGCCCGGCGCCGGCCTCGTCGGCCAGCTGACGCACCTCGGTGTCGACCCGCGCCCGCTCGACGGCGGTGGTCTGCGGCAGCGAGGTCCGGGCGCGCCCGGCCAGCTGGGTCGCCTCCTCCCCGAGGGAGAGGTGCAGCCGCTTCAGGGGATCGGGCCGAAGCCGGGAGACCCACGAGACCAGCGGCCAGCCGGTGGCCGCCCGGGCCCGGGTGCGTACGGAGCGCTCGACCGCGTCCACCACGGTCGGCACCCCGGCAGCCTCGGAGATGGCGTCCTCGAGGGCCTCCACCCGGGGCTTGGCCAGGGAGCGCGGCTTGGCGTCGCCGGACGCCTTGGCGAGCTTCACTGCGGCGGTCTTGATGTCGGCCGAGAGCCGCGACTTGTTCGCCCGCTTCGCCGCTGCCCGCTGGGCGATCTCGGTCTTGAGCTGCGGGATCCCCCAGCCGAGCTTGGCCGAGACCGGGATCACCGGGACGTTGCGCAGCCCGTCCTGGTCGAGCAGGCGGCGTACGTCACCCAGCATCGACTCACGACGGTCCTCGGGAACGCGGTCGATGTGGTTGAGCACCACGACCATGATCTCGGAGTGGGTCCGGAGCGGCTGCAGATAGCGGTCGTGGATGGCCGCATCGGCGTACTTCTGCGGGTCGAGCACCCACACCAGCATGTCGGCGAGCTCGACCAGCCGGTCGACCTCGAGATGGTGGGAGACCTCGGTGGAGTCGTGGTCGGGCAGGTCCAGCAGCACCACGCCGTCGAGCTCGTGCCCCTCACGGCGGGTGTCGAGCATCGAGTCGCGGGTGGTCTGGTGACGCTCGGGGATGCCGAGCCACTCGAGCAGCTCCTGAGCGCCCTCCGAACCCCACACGCAGGCGGTCGCCCAGGAGGTGGTCGGCCGCCGGACACCGACGGCGGAGAGCTCCAGCCCGGTCAGGGCGTTGAACGTGGACGACTTGCCCGACCCGGTCGCCCCCGCGACCCCGACGACCGTGTGGTCGGCGGAGAGCTTGAGGCGTCCCTGGGCCTTGTTGACCACGGTGCGCGCGTCCTCGACGAGTCCGTCGTCGAGGCGCCCCGTCGCCGCCACGGTCGCAGCGGTCAGTCCGTCCAGCCGATCACCGAGGTCTCCACCTCGGCTGACCAGGTTCTTCGCACCTTCGAGCAGGCCGCTCAATGGTCCCCCTTCGCATCTTGATCAGGCACAGCGTGACAAGTCTCAGTCATCGCCGCGCTGGCTGGCGAAACGAGCGTCGCCGACCTTCCGCGCAGCGTGCCGCAGTCGCTCCGGTGCACCATGGTCGATCTGCAGCGCGTCGACCTGACCCGTGTAGCGCGCACGCTCCTCATCGACGAGACCCACGATGCGTACCTCCAGCGACTTGCGCGCCCTGGACGCGAGCCCGCGCACGGCCTGGTCGCCGAAGACCGCTTCCAGCAGCTTCTGGCCGAGCAGGAGCGTGCCACCGGCGATGCCCACCTCGGCACCGACGAGCGCTCCGCCGGTCGAGGCGAAGACGACCACCATCAGCGCGACGCCTAGGCCGTTGACCCCGTAGGAGAGGAACTTCGCGGTCGTACGTTTGTCCTGACCCTCGCTGCGCACCATGTCGAGCACGTCCTGCTGCCAGTCGCGCACCGCACGCTCGGCCCTGGGCCGCAGCGCACGCGAGGCTCGGCCGAGGTCGGCGGGGCCGGCTTCGAGCAGCCCGCGGCCCGCGGGACTCATCTGCCAGGCCGCCTCCGCCCTCTCGGCAGCCGCCTCGCACTGCTCGAGGATCAGCATCTCCAGGCCGCCCTGCACGGCCGCGGTCACCCGTTCGGCCTGCTGCGGCTTGCCCTTGATCGAGCCGAGGATCTTGTCGCGGAGCATCCCGACCCGCGTCTCCAGCGCCTTGAGGAGCTCCCCGGTCCCGACGAACTCCTGCCAGCGCGCGAGCACCTCGCCGCGCAGCAGCGTGCCGTCGGCGGTCGCCGCCATGATCGCCTCGAGCGCCTTGTCGTAGGCCATGTCCGCATCGGTACGCAGCCGCTGCGCGGCCTCTCCCTGACCGTCCGCGGTGTCGGCGATCGGGTGGACCTCCAGGGTCAGCGCCCGCACCGCACCGTCGAGGGTCTGGGTGACGACCTGGTGCCGCGCGGTGGCGTCGTCGGCGAGCATGTCGAGCCAGGCACGCACCTCGGCGACGTGCTCGGCCGGCAGCAGCCCGTGCTCGGAGACCTCGCCCTCGTGGACGATGAAGAGCGGTGAGTCCTTGAGCCCGCGCGAGGCGAGCATCCGGGCCAGGTGGCCAGCGACGGTCTGGACGGCCTCGGTCGGGGTGCGGTCGAGCACCACCGCGACCGCGGTGGAGCGGTTGGCGGCGAGCTGGAGGAACTCCCACGGCACCTGGTCCGCGTAGCGCGCGGCCGAGGTGACGAAGACCCACAGGTCGGCCGCGGCGAGCAGCTCGGCCGCGAGCACACGGTTGGCCTCTTCGACCGAGTCGACGTCGGGCGCGTCCAGGATCGCCAGGCCGGGGTGGAGCCGGTCGCTGGCGACCAGCTGCAGCGCACCGGGGTCGTTGGTCGGGTGGTTGACCCGCTCCAGCTCGGGAAGCAGACGGTCCTGGCCGAACCAGCGGCCGTCCTCGGGATTGTGCACCAGGACCGGCGAGCGGGTCGTCGGCCGCAACAGGCCCGGCGTGGTCACCTTGGTGCCGACCAGCGAGTTCACCAGCGTCGACTTGCCGGCGCCCGTGGAGCCGCCGACGACCGCGAGGAGCGGCGCGTCGATGGTCATCATCCGCGGGATGACGTAGTCCTCGAGCTGCTCGACCATGTTCTGCCTGGCCGCCCGCTGCTCGTCGATGCCGGGCAGGTCCAGCGGCAGGGTGACCTCGGTCAGCGCCTGGTGGAGCTGGATGAGCGAGGTCACCATCCGGTTGCTCTCGCCGCCGGACGCCTCGATCTCGGCCCGAACGGCCTCGAACTCGGTGGTCGGCTTCTCCGCGAGCATCCCCGCCGTCAGCGCCTCGTAGGCCGCCGGCCGGGTCTCCGGAGCGGTGTCGTCGTCTGTGTGTTCTTCACTCATCCGGTCATCACCTGCCCGCTCGGGAACGCGATGTGTGGACGTACCTCACTGATGCGGTCAACGTATGCCCTCCCCCGGGCGGCGAAGTCTGGCGGCGGGTTGCCGCGCAGGAATCGCCAGTGCAAGTATCCGAGCTCGATGGCAGCCTGCTGGTATTCACGCATGGCCGCAACCCCCTGAGCCCCTCCGTGGGTCGACGCGAACCTCCGCGCCTGCTCCCGGCGCCGCAGATCGACCACCCAGCCGACGTCGGTGTAGGGAATCAGCCCGCGTTGGGCGGCGTCGGTCAGCGACCGGGTCAGCACGATCCGCTCGGACTTTCGCCGCCACACCGCGAAGACCACCATCGAGACGAACGCGGGCACCATCACCACGACGTACGCCAGCAGGAAACCGGCCCCGTCATAGAGCAGCGTCGAACCGTTCCAGGTGCCGTGGGCGAGCACCGCGATGCCGAAGCCCAGCAGCGGCGCCACGACCTTCAGCCAGCGCTTGCGCGTCACCACCGCGATGCCGATGCCGATGCCGGTGAAGGCGGTGAAGAGCGGGTGCGCGAAGGGGCTGAACAGGCAGCGCATCACGAAGACGGCGGTGAACTCACCGATGTGTCCCGCGGAGCTGTCGCCCATGCCGGGCGTGCCGTTGTAGGTGCCGCCCAGGTAGAGGATGTTCTCGGTGAAGGCGAAGCCGATGCCGACCATGCCGGCGTAGACGATCCCGTCCAGCACCCCGTCGAGGAGGTGGCGGCGCCAGACCAGCAGCACGAAGAGGAACAGCCCCTTGGCCGCCTCCTCGGTGACCGGAGCCACGATCGCGAGCTGGGTCGGCTGGCTCCATCCGGCGAGCAGCGCCCCGACGCTCTGCACGATCAGCGCGGCAGCGACCGCGACGAAGGCGCCCCACCCCAGGCCGAGTGCGAGCAGCGACTTCGGCTCGGGTTCGTAGCGGTCCAGCCACAGGAAGGCATAGACCAGCGGCACCACCGGGATGGCCGCGAAGAGCACTCCCAGGATCGCGCCGGTCGGAGCAAGATGGTCATCGACGACGCTGGTGCTCAGCAGGACGATGCCGAGAACCGGCAAAGAGGTCAGCACGACAAGCACGCCCACCACGATGGTGAACGTGCGGTTGCCTCTTGTCGGATCCTTCGGGATCGCCCCCATGCGCGCCAGACTATCGGGCAAGCGGACCGCACGCGCGACCAGACACCGATCGAGACGTCCTCGCCACCCGCGTGGCCTGGGAACTCACGAGCGTTGCAGATCCGGCGCGGCGTACGATTCCGGTATGACGGACAACGGCGCCCCCACTCCTGCAGACGACCACACCGAGAGCCACGACCAGACGGTTCCGGAGGCATGGTCGAAGTTCATGAGAGAGGGCTGGGACGACCGCGAGGTCGAGGTTCCCGAGCATCCGATCACCCCGTGGGCGGCCGCCCGCCGCGAGCGCCTCTCGGGCATCTTCCCGGGTGAGCGCCTGGTCGTCCCGGCCGGCACCTACAAGGTCCGCGCCAACGACACCGACTACCGTTTCCGCGCCGACACCGCGCACGTGCACCTGACCGGCAACCAGACCTCCGACGCGGTCGTCGTGATCGAGCCCGACGGCTCCTCGGTCCTGTACGCCCGCCCGCGCAGCGGTCGCGACACCGACGAGTTCTTCCGCGACCGTCAGTACGGCGCGCTCTGGGCCGGTGCGCGTCCCTCTGCCCGGGAGCTCTCCGACTCCCTGGGCATCGAGGTACGCCACGTCGACCAGCTCGAGTCCGACCTGGCCGGCTCGACCCCGACCCGGGTGCACCGCGGCGTGTCGGCCGACGTCGACAAGCTGGTCGCTCCGGCCGAGGCATCCCGCGACGAGGAGTTCGCCAAGGCGCTCTCCGAGCTGCGCCTGATCAAGGACGAGTGGGAGCTCGGCGAGCTCAAGGAGGCCTGCGACATCACCGTGCGCGGCTTCACCGACGCGGTGCGCGAGTGGGACCAGGTCCTGAAGCACGGCGAGCGCTGGATCGAGGGCACCTTCTTCCGCCGCGCCCGCGCGGAGGGCAACGACCTCGGCTACGACTCGATCGTCGGCGGCGGGTCCCACGCCACCACGCTGCACTGGATCGACAATGACGGCCCGATCGTCCCCGGTGAGCTGGTGCTGCTCGACATGGGCGTCGAGGGCCACAACCTCTACACCGCCGACATCACCCGCACCCTCCCCATCTCCGGGAAGTTCACGCCGCTCCAGCGCAACCTCTACGAGCTCGTCTACAAGGCCCAGCAGGCCGGCATCGAGGCGATCCGCCCGGGCGTGACCTTCCGGGCCGGCCACTTCGCCGCCATGGAGATCCTCGCTCATGGGCTGGATGACCTGGGGCTGCTCCCCGTGTCCGTCGACGAGGCACTCTCCGAGGACAACAAGACCTACTCCCGCTGGACCCTCCACGGCGTCTCCCACATGCTCGGCCTCGACGTCCACGACTGCGCCTCCGCGTCGAAGGAGACCTACATCGAGGGACCGCTGCAGGAGGGCATGGTGCTCACCGTCGAGCCGGGCCTCTACTTCCAGAAGGAGGACAAGCTCGTTCCCGAGGAGCTGCGCGGCATCGGCATCCGCATCGAGGACGACATCGTCGTCACCAAGGACGGCTCCGTGAACCTCTCCGCCGGCCTGCCGCGTACGGCCGACGACGTCGAAGCGTGGATGGGCCAGCATCTGTGAGCTTGGATGCTGACCGAGGCGATGTCCTGAGCCTGTCGAAGGGTGACTCGGTCGAGTCGCGCTTCCTTCGTGGAGTTCCACGAGGGCAGCGACTGCTCACCGAGGTACCTCGGTCAGCGGCCGCGGTCGTGGGCAGCCTCGCCCTGGCTTCGGCCCTGATGGCCTGCAGCCCAGGACGTACGCCACGGCAGCAGCCCGCCGCCTCGCCATCAACCACGACGTCTCCCTCCGCCTCCGCCTCCACCTCCGCGTCGAGCGGAGCGGACGACATCTTCGAGGGAGCCGTGGTCGGGATCGACCCGGGCCACAACGGCGGCAATGCCGGCGCCCCGGAAGTGATCAACGAGCCGGTGTGGAACGGGCGCTCCGAGAGCCCGTGCAACACGACCGGTACGGCGACCAACGACGGCTACCCGGAGACCGACTTCACCTGGGCGGTGGCCCAGAAGCTCGCCACCGACCTGCGCGAGTCCGGAGCCAAGGTCGTCATGACCCGCGGCAGCAACGAAGGGGTCGGGCCGTGCATCGACGAGCGCGCGAAGACCATCAACGACGCGAAGGCCGACGTCGCGATCGACATCCACGCCGACGGTGCGGCCGCGTCCGAGCGGGGCTACTCGCTGCTGATCCCGGTGCCCTCGGGCACCAACGACGAGGTCGTCGAGCCCTCGCGACGCTACGCCCGGATGCTCCGCACCGAGATGCGGAAGACCGGGATGCCGCTGGCCGACTACCTCGGTGAGGGCGGGTTCGTGGAGCGCGACGACCTGGCCGGACTCAACCTGACCACCGTGCCGCAGGTGCTGCTGGAGACCGGCAACATGCGCAACCCCCAGGACGCGCGGCTGCTGAAGTCCGACCGGTTCCAGGCACGGACGGCCGCCGCCATCAAACGGGCGATGGCGGCGTACCTCCGCTCACGCTGAGCTCAGCTCAGAGCTTCGTCCACTCGACGGACTTGTAGCCGTACTCCTCCGCGATCGGCCCCCACGCCTTGGCGGCCGCCTTCTTCGGATCGTGACTGGCCAGGCTGAGCGTGGTCGCCTTCTCCAGCTTCCCCTTGCCGCCCACGCACTCGCCGTCGGCGTTGACCTTGCGCTTCTCGCCCCAGGCGGCGAAGGCCAGGTCGGCGTTCTGCGAGGTCATCCACGCGGACTCGAGGTTCTTGACGAGCTTCCGCGACCCCGGGAGGACGGCGGTGTCGATCTTGGCGACCTTCGCAGCAAGCTTCTCGCGGGACGTCGCGGCGTCCTGGAAGGTCTGGATCGCCTCGTCGATGTTCTCGCACGCCTCGAGGTCGGCCTGAGCGGCGCCGATGGCCGCCTTGTCCTTGGCCGAGGTCTTGATGAGGTCGTCGATCTTCTTGGCCTCGGCCGCGGCACCGCCCTCGGTCGTGGTGGCGCCCTGGGTGGTGCCGGTCTCGGCGTTGGCGTCGTCGTTGCTGTTGATCAGCCCGATGACGAAGGCGATGATCGCGACCACGACGGCCAGCGCGAGGACGATCAGGCCCCAGCGCTTCAGGTCGAGACCACCAGGTCCCTTGCCCTGACCGCCCTGACCGCGCTGCGGCTCGTAGCGGGCGTCGTAGCCGTTCCCGTACGGGTCGTAACCCTGCGGCGCCATCGGCGGCGGGGCCGGGGTGGTGGGTCCACCGCCAACCGGCGGCTGCCCCACCAGGGTGGCGTCGGTGTAGGCGTTCTGGCCGTAGGGGTCACCGTACGGCTGGCTGAACTCGTCCTGGGACCGGTCCTGCGGCTGCCCGTAGGGCTGCTCGTACGCCTGGTCGTAGCCCTGGTCGGGCCCCTGGCCGTACGGCTGGTCATGGGGCTGGTCATAGGGCTGGTCGTAGCCCTGCGACCACTGCGCCTGGTTCGGCTCGAGCTGCGGCGCGAGCGGAGCGTAGGCGGGGTCACCGTAGGTCGGGGCCTGCTGGACGAGACCAGGCTGGACGAGATCAGGCTGGCCGAGATCGGGCTGACCGTCGTCGTAGCGCGACTCGGGCGCCGGGGCGTCGAACTGCGGCTGCGGCGGCGCGAACTGCTCGAACTCGTCACGCGGACGGGTGCCTCCGGCGGCCTCCTCGTCGACGGCGTCGAACCGAGGGCTCATCGCGACCTGGGTGCTGTCCTGAGCCTGTCGATCCACCGGCGGCATCGCCTCGTGGGTCGCCTCGTAGGCCGGCTCGTAGGCCGGCTCGTAGGCCGGCTCATACGTCGGCTCATACGTCGGCTCGGGGCCGGGGCCACCGAACTGCGGCGCGGGCTCGACGAAGGTCGGGTGCTCCGCACTCTGGTGGTACGCCGCGGCCGGACGCTCGGGCAGCGGAGGCGCAGCCATCGGCTCCGGGGTCAGCGGCGCCTGCGGCTCCGGCATCTGCGGCGCGGGGGCGGGCGGCTCGGGCGCGCGCTCCTGCACCGGGGGCCGCGTCGGGAGGTCCGGGAGCGGCGCCGGGGCGGCCGCCCGCACCTCGGGCTCAGGATCCGGCGCCGGGGTCGGCTCGGGCTCCTCCGCGACGCGCTTGCGCTTGGGCAGGAAGAGCGACTGCGACTGGGAAGCTAGCTCTGGCTCGAACTTCGGCGTACGCGCCGCCAGCCCGAACAGGCCACCACCATCCGACTCTGCCGGCGGCGGGGCCATGCCACCACCGAAGGCAGGCTGCTCTCCGCTGGGCGCGGACATATTCAGCTGAGGCGCCATCGAAGCCCCAGGCGTACGCCTGACCTGCTCGAGCGGCAACGGGGCCGGCTCCGTGTCGGGCTCTGGCGCAGGTGTGGCGGAAACCTGCCCACGCCTCGGCAACGACAGACCACCCTGCTCAGGATCGGCACCCCGCTGCGGCAGACGCGGCGGTGCGACCGGCTCCGGTGCACCCTGCGACGGCGGCTGATGAGCGCTTCTGACGGGGGTCCCACAACCTGTGCAGAAGCGCATACCGGTGACGGCTGCACCGCACGAGGTGCACATGGACTCCATAGTCATGTCCGGGGACCTTACCGATGATCGCGTCCAGTCTCGAACCCTCGTGGTCCGCCAATCGGACACCCAGGTCGACAGTGCGGGGACAGTGCACCCAAATACCCCCCACACCTTGGTAACACTCCGGTCAGCGTTTCGGATTCCGATGCACACAGGGGATACGGGCACCGGTAAGATCGTGCGCGGCCTGCGCAAACCCCCTTCAGCGGGGTGCTCACGAAGGCCACGCCTCCGTAGCTCAGCTGGATAGAGCATCGGCCTTCTAATCCGACGGTCACAGGTTCGAATCCTGTCGGGGGCGCCACCGGAAATCTGTGTGGGTTAAATCATGCACTCGCGCGTGTTTCGGCACCGACCTCCGCAGCGGCCGACCTCCCGGCGTACACGGTCCGGAAGAACGGCAGGGTGCGGTGCACCATCGGACCGATGAGCAGCGCCTCGGCGACCGTGCCGATGCCGACCAGTCCGCCGAGGAGCCAGCCGACCGCCAGCACGGTGATCTCGACGCCCGCACGGCAGAGCCAGACCGGGGCGCCGGTGCGCTCGTGCAGGCCGGTCATCAGGCCGTCGCGCGGACCGGGACCGAGGCCCGGAGCGATGTAGATCCCGGTCGCCGCGGCGAGCAGCGACAGCCCGGCCGCGAAGACCGCGACCTGTGCGAACACACCGGAGACGGGCGGGATGAGCCACAGGCCGATGTCGGCCGAGGTGCCGACCAGGAGCACGTTGAGCACCGTCCCGATCCCGGGCCGCTGGCGCAGCGGGATCCACACCAGCAGCACGCCGAGCCCGATCAGGTTGGTCATCAGGCCGAACGAGATGCCGGTGGCCTCGACCAGACCCGAGGTCAGCACGTTCCACGGCCCGACGCCGAGCGAGGCACGCAGAAGCAGAGCGAGTGCGATGCCGTAGAGGAAGAGTCCAGTTATCAACCAAGAGAGCGACTTCACAGAGAGATCCTTCACGATTGCAAAGCCAATCACGGGTCCAATCGAAGGTAAAGAAGCCAATTGGCGTAAGGTGGCCTCATGCCTCGCGGAAGAATCGGTGCCACTGCGCTCGCTGGCCTGCTCGGTCAGTGGCAAGGAGAGGGCCCGGCGTACGAGAACCTCGCCGAACGGATCCAGCTGCTGCTGATCGACGGACGGCTCTCCGCCGACATCCGCCTGCCCTCCGAGCGCGAGCTCTCCGAGCGGCTGATGCTGAGCCGCACCACGATCACGGCGGCCTACCGGCGCCTGCGGGAGCACGGCTACGCGCTGAGCGTGCAGGGTTCGGGTACGACGACGAAGCTGCCACCCACCGCACCCGACTCGTTCACCGAGGGCGGCGAGATCGACCTGGTCCGGGCCACCCTGCCGGCCACCCGGCGGCTCCCGGAGGCCGCGGTGGAGGCGACCCGGCGGCTGGCCGACCACATGACCGGCCCCGGCTACACGCTGTGGGGCATCGAGGAGCTCCGCGCCGAGATCGCGGCGCGCTACACCGATCGCGGTCTACCGACCGATCCCGACCAGATCATGGTGACCACCGGCGGCCAGAGCGCGATCGCCCTGCTCGCCCGCACCGTGATCAGCCGCGGCGACCGGGCCTACGCCGAGAGCCCGTCCTACCCCAACGCGTACGACGCCCTGAGCCTGGCCGGCGCCCGGATCATCACGAGCCCGGTGACCACCGACGCCGGCTGGGACATGTCCGCGATGGAGGCGGCCATCGCCCGGACCACCCCCGTGATGGCGTACGTCATGCCCGACTTCCACAACCCGACGTCTCGCTCGATGTCGACCGAGGACCGACTCCGTCTGCTGCGCGCCGCCGCGAAGGTCGACACCCTCCTCGTGGCCGACGACACCACCGCCGAGCTGAACATCGACCGTCCTCATACGTTCCCGCCGCTGGCCGCGATGGCCGGCGAGCACCAGGCCCGCGTCGTGCACATCGGCTCGGCGAGCAAGATGCTGTGGGGCGGGCTGCGGATCGGCTGGATCCGCGCCGACCCCGTGCTGCTGACCCAGATCGCCAGCGGACGCTCGGCCACCGACCTCGGCACCCCGATCTGGGAGCAGCTCGTCACCACGATCCTGTTCAGGCATCTGCCCGAGATCCTCGAGGAGCGCGCCGCACAGCTCGCCGCGGGCCGTGCCGCGCTCTACCACTCGATGCGCGAGCACCTTCCCGACTGGGAGCTCCCGCCGCGGATCGACGGCGGTCTCTCCGCGTGGGTCGGCCTGCCCGCGCCGGTCAGCTCCCAGCTCACCCTCGCCGCCAGACCGCACGGACTGCTCGTCACCGCCGGGCCACGGTTCGGGGTCGACGGCGCCTACGAGCGTCACCTGCGGCTGGCGATCACGCCCCGGCCCGAGCTCGTCCGGCGCGGAGTCGAGATCCTCGCCGAGGTCTGGCCCCGCGCCGCCTCCACCCCCGCCCTGGCCCTCACCACCTCCGAGGCCGTGGTCTGAGCCGCGACCCTGCGAGGTACGAGCAGAGTCGCGACGCGAAGAGATCGAGCGAGCGCGCGGCTGAGCTTGCGAAGCCGCGACCGCGGGTCGAGATCCGACCCGCTTCACCCGACACAGCCCGGTTCAACCCCGAGCGAGGGCATCCAGAGCCCACAGCCCGAGCCCGTCGAAGCGTGCCGACTCGTAGCTGGGTACGTCCCCGCTGGTCGCCTCCAGAAGCCGGCGGGTGGTGATGTGCGAGGCACCCCGGGCGAGGCTCGCGTTGGCGATGTCGGCAGCAGTCACGGTTCGCGGCGGGATCTCGCGACGTTCCCGGGCCCGTCGCCGCTCGTAGTCGAGCTCGTCGACGGTGATGCCGCGGATGATCGTCTCGGCGCTCCCCAGGGAGCGGGTCTCGATCAGCGCCTCGGCGAGCGGGAAGTCGTGCGCCTCGACCACGTCGAGGCGCCACACGGTGGCACTCGCCTCGCTCACCGGGACAGGTGTCTGTCCTCGTCTCATCTCCACGGCGCCTCGAAGTCCGCGCGCGGCTGCTGCGGCCAGCGTCGTCGCCTCGGTGGGATGCCAGCCGAGCGAGTCGCCGACCCTGTTCACGTCCGCGGTCCCCAGCGTCCCCACGTGGGTCCCGCCGAGCCCGCCGAGGATGGCGATCACCTGCTCGGCCGGAAGCTCCCCGTCCACACCCGGTCCGACGACGGCGAGCCGCACGGGCAGGCCGCTGCGCAACGCCGCCGCCAGCGTGAGCGAGTCGGCCAACGGGCTCAGCAAGCCGGGCTCGTCTCCCCGAGCGACCACATCACCACCGACATCGACGACCGTGAGCGAGTCGGCGCCCAGGGCCCGAGCGAGATGCTGAAGCTGCTGGGCGAGCCCGATCGCACCATCCGCGAGATCGTGCAGGAAGAGGCGCCCGTCCAGGTCGCCGGCGAGCCGCGGCAGCACGGACCTGCCCGGAGGAAGGGTGTCGGTCGTGGTCGATATCTCCGCACGGACGCCCTCGACCAGGCGGAGCCCGATGAAGTCGCCTCGCGAGCGCGGGCCGGGCACCGGGTCGATGCGGAGCCGCTCCCAGGCGCAGGTCGACACGAACACGTCACCATCGTCCAGCTCGGGTTCCAGGACCTGACGCGCCAGGAGCACGCCGAGCGCATCACCCCCACCACCGGCCGCGACGAAGAGAGTGCTCACGCAGTCGATTCTGACCGCTTGGCACCCGGGGCGCCACCTGGTCGGCCGCATCGTCTGTCAAGAAGTTCGCGGGAACTCGTTGTGACCTGCGCCACGTTGGGTCACGATGTGCAGCATGCAAGGACTGATCCAGGACGCACCGCTGACCATCGACACGATCATCCGGCGCGCCGAGCGCGTCTTCCCGACGCGGGAGATCGTCACCAAGACCGCCACAGGTCTGGATCGCCACACGTTCAAGGACCTGGCCACCGAGGTGCGCAAGCAGGCCGGCGTCCTCGACCGGCTCGGCATCTCCGAGGACGGCCGGGTGGCGAGCTTCGCGTGGAACACCCTGCGCCACCTCGCGCTCTACTACTCCGTCCCCTGCACCGGCCGGGTGCTGCACACCGGCAACATCCGCTACTTCCCCGAGCAGCTCGTCTACACCTTCAACCACGCCGAGGACGAGGCCGTCTTCGTGGACCGGTCGCTGCTCGGCCTGCTGGCTCCACTTCTCCCCCAGCTCACCACGCTCAAGCACATCGTCGTGATGGACGACGGGGTGCCGACCCCGCTGCCCGACGACCCGCGGGTCGTCTCCTATGAGGAGCTGATGGCCGACGCCGAGGAGGCGGTGATCGAAGGCCGGGTCACCGACGAGCGCACCGCTGCCGGGATCTGCTACACCTCCGGCACCACCGGCAATCCGAAGGGCGTCGTCTACACCCATCGCTCGCAGTACCTGCACGCGCTGGCCTCCCTGGCCGGCACTCTCTTCGGCACCAACGACCGCGACCGCGTGCTTCCGGTGGTGCCCTTCTTCCACGCCAACGGCTGGGGCTTCGCCCACTCCTCCCTGCTGGCCGGCGCCAACCTGATCCTGCCCGGTCCCGACCTCTCGCCGGCCGGCATCATCAAGCTCCTCGAGGCCGAGAAAGTGACGATCGCGGCCGGCGTACCCACGATCTGGATGGGCATGGTCCCGCTCCTCAAGGACGCCGATCTGTCCTCGCTGCGCGTCGTCGTCTGCGGCGGCTCGGCGGTGCCGAAATCGCTCTCGGAGGCCTGGCGCGAGGCGATCGGCCTGCCGATCACCCAGGCCTGGGGCATGACCGAGATGTCGCCGCTCGGCAGCGTGTTCAACGAGCGCGCCGAGATCGCGGGGCTCTCCGAGGAGGAGAAGGCCGACTTCCGTACGTCGCCGGGCATCCCTGCCGTCGGCGTCGAGCTCCGCATCGTGGAGCCCGGGACCACCGACGAGCTCCCCTGGGACGGCGAGACGACCGGCGAGCTCGAGTGCCGCGGCCCGTGGATCGCGTCGGGCTACTACAAGGTCGACGCGCCGAGCTCCTTCTCCCCCGACGGCTGGCTGCGCACCGGTGACATCGCCGCGATCGAACCGCTGGGCTACGTACGCATCGTCGACCGCACCAAGGACCTGGTGAAGTCCGGTGGCGAGTGGATCTCGACCGTCGCGATCGAGAACCTCATCATGGGCCACCCGAGCATCGCCGAGGCGGCGGTCGTCGCGGTGCCGCACCCGAAGTGGGGTGAGCGGCCGCTGGCCTTCGCGGTGGTCAAGGACGGCGAGTCGGTGACCAAGGAGGAGCTGCTCGGCTACCTGACCGACAACCTGGGCAAGTGGCAGGTGCCCGACGACGTGGTCTTCATCGACGAGGTGCCCAAGACCTCGGTCGGGAAGTTCTCCAAGAAGACCCTGCGCGAGGAGTACGCCGACTACAAGCTGCCCACCGCGTAGCGGAACGGTCAGCCCAGCTGCGCGAGGATCGAGGCGGACTCGGCCCTCGCGCAGTGGGCGTCCTCGTCCTTGCCGAGGGCGGCGCGGGCCTCGGCGAGATGGCCGAGCGCGTCGGCCAGGCCGGGCAGGTCACCGGCGGCGCGGAGCTTGGTCACGGCCTCCTCGAAGTGGCCCGCAGCCTCGTCGACGGAGCCGAGCTGCTGGTGGATCCAGCCGATGGTGGCGATGACGTTGCCCTCGCTGCGATAGCCGGGTGCCACCCGGCGCAGCTCGGCGAGCGCCGCCTCGCAGTGACCGAGCCCGGCCTCGTACGCACCGTCGAGAGCCTCGTAGAGACCCAGTCGCCCGGTCGTCCAGGCCGCCCGGATCGGGTCTCCCGCGCGAGCGAAGACCTCCGCCGACCGAGCCGCGTACGCAGCTGCCCCAGCATGATCGCCGGAGGCCGTCGCCACGGTGGCCAGCCGGTGCAGGCTCTTTCCCTCCCCCACCAGGTCGGCGGACTCCGTCGCCAGGTCGAGGGCCCGGCCAAGGTGATCGAGGGCGTCCTCGACCCGCCCGAGCCGCCCGCAGGCTGCCCCGGCGGCGCGGTGGATGACGCCGAGCCCGGCGGGGTCGCCGCCCTGGGAGACGCTGCGGCGCACACCCGGGAGCGCGGTCTCGGCCAGCGCGGCGAGCTCGATCCAGCGTCCCTGGAGATCGAGCAGACGCTCGAGGGCACCGACGAGCAGCACGATCCGATCGGGGGCGAGTCCCCGAGCGACGGCGACCTCGATCACCCGGGAGATCACCGGCAGCTGGGTGCCGATCCAGGCCAACGCCTCGACGCTGTCGCCGATGACCTCAGGGGTGACCCCGTCGCGCATCGGCTCCAGCGCATCGAGGTGGCGCTGGTGGGGGTCGTAGGCGCTGTGCACCACCCGGGCGCTGAAGACGTAGTGGTCGATCATCCGCAGCTCGGCCGCCTCGCGGGCCTCCGCGGGCTCGCCGGTGGCGAGGTCGGCGGCGTACTCCCGGAGCAGGTCGTGCAGCGTGAACCGGCCGGGCGCGCACTCGGTCAGCAGGTTGGCCTCGGTGAGCTCGTCGAGCAGGCGCCGGGCCCGCACCCTGGAGATCCCGGCCAGGCTGGCCGCGGCCAGGACGGTGAAGGTCGGCCCGGGGTGCAGGCCGATCAGCCGGAACAGCCCGGCCGCGGCGTCGGACAGGTGCTGGACCGACCACGAGAAGGTCGCCCGGAGGTCACCCCGTCCGCCGCCGAACCCGTCCAGGCGGGACTCGCCGAGCTCCTCGGCCAGGTCGGCGAGGGAGTGGGCCGGCCGGACCGCCGCCCGGGCGGCCACGACCGAGAGCGTCAGCGGCAACGAGGCGCACAGCTCGATGATCCGCTCCACGGCCGCCGGCTCGGCCAGCAGGCGGTCCTCGCCGAGCCGCCCGGCCAGCAGCTCATAGGCCTCCTCGTCGTCGAGCAGACCCAGCTCCATCGGTCTCGCACCGGCTTCCGCGACCAGGCCGGAGAGCCTGTTTCGGCTGGTCACCAGGGTCACACAGCCCGGGCTGCCGGGAATCAGGCTGCGGACCTGCTCGCTGTCGCGGGCGTTGTCGAGCACGAGCAGCACCCGCTTGCCGGCGAGCTTGCTGCGCAGCAGCCCCGCGCGTCCGTCGATGTCCTGGGGTTGACGCGAGCGCTCCACCCCGAACGCCTCGAGCACCACCCCGAGCGCGTCCAACGGGTCGAGCGCGTCGCACGGGTCGAAGCCGCGCAGGTTCACGAAGACCTGGCCGTCCGGGAAGCGGGACGTGGTCCGGTGCGCCCAGTAGAGCGCCAGCGTCGTCTTGCCGATCCCCGCCGTGCCCGCGATCGCCGAGATCACGACGGACCGACCGCCCTCGTCGATGTTCCCGTTCGCCACCAGGTCGTCCAGCGCCGTCAGATGGTCCTCGCGGCCGGCGAAGGCGGCGACGACCGGCGGCAGCTGGCGCGGCACGATCTCCTCGTACGTCCGGGCCGGCGCGGGCTCGGGATCGTCTCCCTCGATGATCCGCAGCTGCAGGTCGCGTACGTCCTTGGAGGGCTCGACCCCGAGCTCGTCGCGGAGGACACGGAAGAGGCGCTGGTAGGCGTCCAGGGCCTCGGCCGTGCGGCCGGAATGCCACAGCGCCGTCATCAGCAGCAGCCACAGGCCCTCGCGGAGCGGGTTGGCCCGGACGACCGGACCCAGATCAGCCACGACCGCGGCCTGCCGGCCGAGCGCCAGGTCGGCGGCGGCGCGGGACTCGACGGCGACCAATCGCAGCTCGTCGAGCCGGGCGGCCTCGGTCGCGATCATCGGCGACTCACCGACCGCGCCGTACGCACCTCCGGTCCACAGCCCGAGGGCAGCGTCGAAGAGCATGCTGGCCCGCTCGTGCTCCCCGGTCTCGGCCGAGGCGCGGCCCTGGTCCATCAGGTCCTCGAAGCGGGCCTGGTCGATGTCCGCCCCGACCAGCGCATAGCCGTTGGCCCGGCTCTGCAGCTGGCGGCGATCCTCGCCGAGCGCCCGGCGCAGATCACGGACGCGCTGGTGAAGCAGGTTCACCCCCGTCGCCGGGGGTGAACCTCTCCACAACTCGTCGACCAGGAGGTCGGAGGAGACCGGCGCTCCACGGCCGGCCGCGAGCAGGGCGAGCAGAGTCCGCCGCGTACGCGACAGCTTCTGCACCGTGCCGTCGTCACAGATCAGCTCGACGGCACCTAGGACCCGGACCCGCACCACACCTCCTGTTGACCACGCAGCATTACGTCCGAGAAGAAACATCGTCTCATCACCACAGAGATGGTGACGCGTAATGCCGCCAGAAGGTTGCCTGGAGGTTGGTGCTGAATCCAGATTTAGGGCTTCTGTACTACGGAACCCGCCACAGGCCGCTCTCGCCGCCCTTGTCGATCTGGAACCCGACCTGCTTGATGTTCACCCCGACCGGGACGACGAACGGCACCAGGGCCGTCCGCTGGTCACGCGGCTGCAGCCCGAACGGGTTCGGGAACACCTCGCCGCCGTCGACCGTCACCGTGCTGGGCAGGCTCTTGTACTTCTTGCCCGAGGCGTCGATGACCGTCGTGCCGGTGGCGGGGCTGTCGTTGAAGACCCTCGACCCGGCGTTGACGACCTGGATCTCGACGGCCATCACCCGCGACCCCGGCGGGGTCTCGGTGCCGTCCGTGAAGGACGTCTCGAAGACGTCGTGCACGATCACCCTCAACAGGATCCCCGGTGCTTCGCCCTTGATGGTCCCCTCAGTCGTCAGCCCGAGCTGCTGGTTCTGCTCGATCCTCTCGGTGCTGTCGACGGTGATCACCTTCTTCTCCATCGCGGGGTTCTCGCGGTGGTTGTTGCTGTAGAACCCGTTGTCGATGGAACTGTCCGAACCGCAACCGACCCCGGCCGCCGCAACGACTCCCCCGAGGACCAGCATGGCCATGCGACGCACTCGCACTCCTTATGAAATTTGTTGCACTGGAAAGGAAATTGTTCCCCCTGATTTACCATGGCAACATGCCGGAGTCCAAGCGTTCGGCCTAGGGTCTAAGGTCCCAATCCGGGTCCAACTCTTCGAGACTATTTCCACAGCACGAAGTAGTGGACGACCACCGGGACCACCGGCACCACGAGAAAACCAGGGCGTGACCAGCGAAAGCTTGTTGATCAGGCGTACGCCGCCCACAGCCCTCGCGCGCGCCACCCTTGTCGGCGCCGGTCGCACCCTGGGCGGACCCTACTCGGTCGTCACCGACGGGCGCTCGACGAGACCGGCCAGCTTGGCCGGAGCCTGGATGCAGTAGGAGTCGGTCAGGAGCTCGGCGACCTCGTCCCAGTCGGTGTCGTCGTCGAGAATCATCCCGACCACGTTGCCACCCCAGCCGGCCTTGAAGTACGGGGGGCCGAGGTGCTCGAAGGCCACCACCTCGTCGGGCTCACCGCGGAACACGATCCGGAAGAGCTGGTCCTCGCCACCGAAGACGTGCGCGATCGTCGCCTGGCCGACCCGCCAGCGCACCCCCACCCAGGCATCGTCCTCGAGGCACTTCGGGAACGCGGCGAGGATCTCCCTCAGCCGCGCCACCATCGCCTCGGGAACCTCTGGACGCTCAGCCATGCCCCCGATCCTGCCAGGGACCGCCGACACTTCTAATTGCTATACATGTTTACGATCAACATGTATGGTTTCCGGCATGAAGAAGCAGACGATCGGACACGTCGCGTGGCGCCTCGCCATGCGTCTGCGGGTGTCGATGGACAGAGCTCTCGCGCCCCTGGGCCTCACCCACGCGCAGTACTCGCTCATCGCCTCCCTCTACGGCCTCCGCGCCTCGGAGGCCCCGACCCAGAAGCAGCTGGCCGACCTCACCGGACTGGAGCCGATGTACGTCTCCAAGCTCGCCCGTCAGCTCGAGACGAAAGGCTGGATCGAGCGCGTCCGCGACACGAAAGACACCCGAGCCGTACGTCTCGCCATCACGCCCGAGGGCACCGAGGTGACCCGCGAGGCGATCGCGGTGACCGGCCGGCTGCTCGACCAGCTCACCGCTCCGCTCGGCGGGCGCAACAGCCGCCGTGCCGCCGAGGCGCAAGCAGCGCTCGAGGCGATGCTCGCCGCCCCCATCGACACCGACCCTGGAGACCGATCATGACCACCGCAGCTCCCCCGCTCACCGGCGCCAACCTGGGCCTCGCCTACTTCGCGATCCGCAAGAACCTCCTCGACCGGCTCGACGACTACGACCTGACCTTCGAGCAGTCGCTCCTGCTCAACTACCTGCACCGGGGCGACGCCACGCGCGCCGATCTCGTCGCCTCGACCGCCGACAACATCAAGGTCTCCGCGGCCGAGGTCGAGTCCCATCTCGACGCGGCGATCGCGCGCGGGCTGATCGCGGACGGTCTCACGCTGACCGCGGAGGGCGCCCGCGTCCAGGAGGAGATCGTGGCGCGTACGCAGCCGCTGACCAGGACGTTCTTCGCCGACCTCCCACCCGAGGACGTCGCCGCGACCGCGCGCGTCCTGGCCACCCTCACCGAACGCGCGAACGCCGCCTTGGCCGCCTCCTAGGATGCAGGGCATGGCGCAGGAGAGATACGACGTAGTGGTAGCCGGCGGCGGACACAACGGCCTCACCGCCGCCGCCTATCTGGGCCGGGCGGGCCTCTCGGTCCTGGTGCTCGAGCGGCTCGACCACGTCGGCGGCGCGGCGATCTCGGCGCAGGCCTTCGAGGGCTTCCCGACCCGGCTCTCGCGCTACTCCTACCTCGTCTCGCTGCTCCCCGAGCAGATCCGCACCGATCTCGGGCTCGACATCGAGCTCGCGTCGCGGCAGACCGCGTCGTACTCCCCCTTCCTCGACGGCTCACGCGCCACCGGCCTCCTGGTGGAGACCCCCGAGGGCGAGGCCACCGCGGCCAGCTTCCGTGCGGTGACCGGGTCGGACGAGGAGTACGCCGCGTGGCAGTCCTTCTACTCCGAGGTCGGCGAGCTCGCGCAGGTCGTGGCGCCGACCCTCACGTCCCCGCTGCCCACGGGTGCGGCGATCCGCTCGGGGGTGGGTGCGCCGATCTGGCGTGACATCGTCGAGCGGCCGCTCGGGGAGGCGATCGAGCGCCGCTTCGCCAACGACCTGGTCCGCGGCGTGGTCGCCACCGACGCCCTGATCGGCACCTTCGCCGGCCTGGGCGAGGCGAGCCTGATCCAGAACCGCTGCTTCCTCTACCACCTGATCGGCAACGGCACCGGCGAGTGGCGGGTCCCGATCGGCGGGATGGGCGCGGTCACCGGGGCGATCGCCAAGGCCGCGTACGCCGCCGGGGCGGAGGTCGTCACGAGCGCGACCGTCACCTCGATCAGCGGCGGGGCCGTCGGCGAGGGCGCCGAGGTCACCTGGACCGACGCCTCCGGCTCCCACACCGTGGCCGCCGACTACGTGCTCTCCGGCCTGGCCCCGTACGTCCTCGACGGCCTCCTCGGCCGCCCTGCGACCACCGCCAAGCCGGTGGGCGCCCAGCTCAAGATCAACATGCTCCTCTCCCGCCTGCCCCGCCTGCGCTCCGGCGAGGACCCCGAGGTGGCCTTCGCCGGCACCCTCCACCTCGGCGAGTCCTACTCGGAGCTCGAGAGGGCGTACGCCGAGGCATCCGCCGGCTCGGTCCCCACCGAGATGCCGGGCGAGGTCTACTGCCACTCGCTGACCGACCCGTCGATCCTCGGCGACGTCCCGCCCGGCACCCAGACCCTCACCTACTTCGGCCTGCACGCCCCGGCGACCCTCTTCGAGGACCCCGCCACGCGTTCGGAGCGCAAGGAGCAGGCCGTCGAGCGCGCCATCGCCTCCCTGGACCGCCACCTGCTCGACCCGGTCTCCTCCGTCGTCGCCCGCACCGCCGATGGCGAGCCGTGTATCGAGGCCAAGATCCCTCAGGAGATCGAGGCCGACCTCGCCATGCCCGGCGGCCACATCTTCCATGGCGACCTCGCCTGGCCCTGGGCCCCCGACGACGCCGACCTGACCACTCCCGCCGCCCGCTGGGGCGTCGCCACCGACCTCGGCACCGTGCTCGTGTGCGGCTCGGGCGCCGTGCGCGGCGGTGCCGTCTCCGGCCTGGGCGGCCACAACGCCGCCCAGGCGGTCCTCGAGCTCCGCTGACCCCCTCCTCGATTTGGGCCGCATCCGCGCCCGCTGCTAATGTTCCTCTCGTCGCCGAGCGCGCCTGACGGGCTCCAAGACATGCGCCATTAGCTCAATTGGTAGAGCAGCTGACTCTTAATCAGCGGGTTGTAGGTTCAAGTCCTACATGGCGTACCAAACAAGGCTCCTGACCAGCACAAACGGTCGGGAGTTTCTTGCATTTCGAGCCCTTGCCATCCGAGCGTAAGGAATGCGGACTACAGCGCTGATCGCGTCAGCACACCAGATCGCCGGAGCTTCCGCTGTACCGAACGCAGTAGCGTCGCGCCGTCCGCATCCGAGAGCCCGAACATGTGCACGGCGTCAAGACCCGAGCCGTAGACCTCGCTCGCCCAACGAGCTCCGTGGCGACCATCGCTCTTGTCCAGTCCCAACGCGAGAGCTGCCCACCGTCACGGAGCAATGCCTCGAGCTCGCGCGCACAAGCGGTCAGATCCGCCACAGGCTCGAAGCCCATCACACGCGCCAGCGCATCCGTTGGGCTCGCCGGCCCTAGCCACTCGCACAGCCGGCGACCTGGAGGTCGCCGACCCGATCGAGGTCGCTCAGTACGGGCGGTGGGCCGAGGCTCTGACGTCGGTCGCGTTCACCGGGCAGGCCGCGGCTGACCGGTGCCGCGACCTCACCCGCGATCGTGGCCGGTCTGCCAGCGAGCTCAGTACGCCTTCTTGATGGCGTAGTCGGCCTGCTTCTTGGTGAACTTGTCGCCGGCCGGCGATGTCAGTTGGTCGTACATGGCCTGCTCGGACATCGGCATCGTGGCCTGGTAGTTCTCCACCGCTTCGACGGCCTCGGCATTCCAGTCGACCTTGATGTGGTTGACGGCAAAGACGGCGTCCTTCTTCGGGTACTTGTCACCGGCGGGGGACGAGAGCTGGTCGACGAGGCCCTTGCGGGAGAACGGCATCGTGTCGACGTAGTTCTGCGCCGCCCCGATGGCGGCCTCCTGGGAGGACGTGTATTTCGGCTTCTTGGTGTTCTCGCCCTGCGAGGACCCGTCGGCGGCTGTGCCATCGGTGGTCTCGGCGCAGGCCGCGGTGAACAGCAGAGGTATGGCGACGGCGATGGTCGCGATGATGTGCTTCATGGGCTCTCTCCTTGTCGAGTCCGAGATTCGCCTCAAATTCGAACGGTAGCCCTTTGCTTAATAGTTGTCATCCGCTTGCATCAAACAAGGACGATTTGCATAACTAAACATGTGTCTGCCTCCGGCGCGACCGGATCACGGATGTTCGCCGCGATACGACGGAGGTAAGGATGACTGCGCCACGATTCCCTACGAACAACCATTAACCGGCCAGACCCTCAAGGCATGCCGTACATCGAAACCGGCCCCCACCTGGTCTTTCAGGTGAGAGCCGGTCTCTTGTCATCTAGTCCGGGCAGGATTGCCGCTTCATCGCTGGCCCTGAGGGGTAGCGCCGCTCAGCAGGTGACAGCCCCGACAGCGGCCGACTGCACGGTCTTGGCGTACTTGCCGAGGACACCGCGGGTGTACTTCGGCGGCAACGGCTCCCAACCGACCTTGCGCTGCTCGAGCTCGCCGGCATCGACACCGAGCTCGAGGATGCGGTTGGCGACGTCGAGCGTGATCGGGTCGCCGTCGCGTACGAACGCGATCGGGCCGCCGTCGACGGCTTCGGGCGCGATGTGGCCGACGCAGAGGCCGGTGGTTCCGCCGGAGAACCGGCCGTCCGTCACCAGGATGACGTCCTTGCCGAGGCCCGCGCCCTTGATCGCGCCGGTGATGGCGAGCATCTCGCGCATACCCGGGCCGCCCTTGGGACCTTCGTAGCGGATCACGACGACGTCTCCGGCCACGATCTGGCCTGCGGTGAGCGCGTCCAGCGCGGCGCGCTCGCCATCGAACACCCGCGCCGTGCCGCTGTACGTCGACTCGTCGAAGCCCGCGCTCTTCACGACCGCTCCCTCGGGGGCGAGCGTGCCCTTGAGGATGGTCAGGCCGCCGGTCTTGTGGATCGGAGCGTCGAGGTTGCGGATGATCGTGCCGTCGGGCGACGGGGGCGCCAGCTCGTCGAGGTTCTCGGCCATCGTCTTGCCGGTCACGGTCAGGGTGTCACCGTGCATCAGGCCGGCGTCGAGCAGCGCGCGCATCACCATCGGGATGCCGCCGATCTTGTCGACGTCGTTCATGACGTACTTGCCGAACGGCTTCATGTCGGCCAGGTGCGGGACCTTGTCGCCGATCCGGTTGAAGTCGTCCAGGGTCAGCTCGACCTCGGCCTCGTTGGCGATCGCCAGCAGATGGAGCACGGCGTTCGTGGACCCGCCGAGCGCCATGACGACCGTGATGGCGTTCTCGAACGCCTCCTTGGTCATGATCTGGCGAGCGGTGATGCCCTTGCGAAGCAGGTTGACCACGGCCTCGCCGGACCGGTGCGCGAAGCCGTCGCGACGGCGGTCGACGGCCGGCGGCGCTGCCGAGCCCGGCAGGCTCATGCCCAGCGCCTCGCCGACCGAGGCCATCGTGTTGGCGGTGTACATGCCGCCACACGCACCCTCGCCCGGGCAGATCGCCCGCTCGATCCGATCGACCTCCTCGCGAGTGATCTTGCCGGCGAGGCAGGCCCCGACGGCTTCGAACGCGTCGATGATCGTGACGTCCTTGCCGTCCACGTTGCCCGGCATGATCGACCCGGCGTAGAGGAAGACGCTCGCGAGGTCGAGCCGGGCCGCGGCCATCAGCATGCCGGGAAGGCTCTTGTCGCAGCCGGCGAGCAGCACTGAGCCGTCGAGCCGCTCGGCATTCATGACGACCTCGACCGAATCGGCGATCACCTCGCGGCTGACCAGCGAGAAGTGCATCCCCTCGTGTCCCATCGAGATGCCGTCGGAGACCGAGATGGTGCCGAACTCGAGAGGGTAGCCCCCACCCGCGTGGACGCCGTTCTTCACGGCCTTCGCGAGCCGGTCCAACGACAGGTTGCAGGGCGTGATCTCGTTCCAGCTGGACGCAACGCCGATCTGCGACTTGGCGAAGTCCTCGTCCCCCATGCCCACCGCGCGGAGCATCCCACGGGCGGCAGCCTTCTCCAGGCCGTCGGTGACATCGCGTGAGCGAGGCTTGATGTCGGGTGATTCGGTCATACCAGCAGCGTAGTAGCGGATGAGCACCCTCGGCCCGATCTCGCATCCCTCCGGATCCCGGGCGTGGCGTCTTCAGCACCCCGGACCGCCATGTCAGAATGAGAATGATTCCTGATTCTAGGCGCGGGTGAATAGAGCGCCGGGTGGCCTTCGGCCTGCCTGATCAGGCTTCTCGGACCTCGATCTTCCCCTGGACAAGGACATGCCCTGATGGCATCGCCACTGCGTGACATCCTCCGGCCCGTACGCGGCCGCCTTCTCGCCTGCATCGCGCTGACCGTGGTCTCCACGGTCGCCGGGCTGGTGCCGATGATCGGCATCGTCGAGCTGGCTCGGATCCTGTTACCGGCCACCGGTGGCGCGAGCATCGACGCAGGACGGGCTTGGCTGGTGGTGCAGGTGAGCCTGGGTGCTCTCGGCATCCGACTGGCCACCATCTTGGCCGCGTCGTGGCTCTCCCACGCCGCCGACCTGGACCTCTCGGTGCTGCTGCGACGAAGCCTGGTCGCCCGGCTGGGCCGGGTGCCGCTGGCGTGGTTCACCGAGCGCTCCTCAGGGCAGGTGAAGAAGGCGGTCCAGGACGACGTGGCCGCGCTGCACCATCTGGTCGCGCACTCGGCGATGGAGCTGACCGCAGCGATCACGCTCCCGGTCACGGTGGCGGCGTACCTGCTCTCGGTCGACGTCACCATGGCGCTGATCACCTGCGTCCCGCTCGTCCTCGGCATCGTGGGTCTGCGGATCTCGATGCGCGGCGCGGCCGAGCTCTACCAGACGTACGACCGCGGGCTGGCCGAGCTCGGCTCGGCCGCGGTGGAGCTGGTCAACGGGATCACGGTGGTCAAGACGTTCGGCCGGGAGGGCCGTACGCATCGCCGGTTCACCGAGGTCGCGCAGCGTTTCGGCGGCTTCAACCGCGACTGGATGCGGCACTCGGCGCTCGGGATGCTGCTGATGGAGCTCGCCCTGACCCCGGTGCTGACGCTCGCGCTCGTCGCGGTCACCGGTGCGCTGCTGGCGAGCAGGGGTCACCTCGCCGCGATCGACCTGGTCCCGTTCCTGGTGCTGGGGCTGACCATGACCGCCCCGGTGACCGTCGCCGGGTACGCCGGCCGCGAGCTGCGCGAGGCGACCGGTGCCGCCCAGCGGATCCAGGAGCTGCTGGCCACCCCGGAGCTCCCGGTCCCGGCGACCGCCGCGAGCCCGGAGGGCGGTCGGGTGGAGCTGCGCGGCGTCGGCTTCGCCTACTCCCCCGGCGGCCGGCTCGTGCTCGACGGGATCTCGCTGACCCTCGAACCCGGCACCGTGACCGCTCTGGTCGGCCCGTCCGGCTCGGGCAAGTCGACCCTGGCGCGGCTCCTACCCCGCTTCGCGGACCCCACGCTCGGGTCCATCAACCTCGGCGGCTGCGACCTGCGCAGCCTGACCAGCGAGCAGCTCTACGAGCGAGTCTCGTTCGTCTTCCAGGAGACCTCCCTGCTGCGCACCAGCGTCCGCGACAACATCCGGCTGGCTCGCCCCGACGCCTCCGACCAGGACGTACGCCACGCCGCGGCCGCCGCGCAGATCCTGGACCGCCTCGACGCCCTGCCGCGCGGGCTGGACTCGGTGGTCGGCGAGGATGCGCTGCTCTCCGGGGGTGAGCGGCAGCGGGTCGCGATCGCTCGAGCGATCCTGGCCGACACCCCGGTCCTCGTCCTCGACGAGGCCACCGCGGCGGCCGACCCGGAGTCGGAGGCGCAGGTGCAGGAGGCGCTGTCGCGGCTGGTCGCGGGACGTACGCTCCTCGTCATCGCCCACCGGCTCTCCACGATCACCGGCGCCGACCGGATCGTCGTCCTCGACTCCGGGCTGGTCGCCGAGTCCGGCACGCATGCCGACCTGCTCGCCGCCGACGGCCTCTACGCCCGGCTGTGGCGGGCCGATCAGCGCGCCCATCTGGAACCCGTCCACACCCAGACCGCCGAGGTGGCCCGATGATCTCCGTCGTACGCATGCTCAGCACCCTCCTCGACCACGACGGCCGCCGGCGGCTGCTCCGGGTGGTCGCCACCTTCGTCGCCACCGGGGTCCTCCAGGGCCTCGCCTTCGCCGCCCTGGTGCCACTGCTGGTCGCCCTCTTCACCCAGGACTGGAACGGGGTGACCGCCTGGGCAGCGGCGCTCCTGGGGCTGCTGGTCGTCCACCACGTGCTGCTCACTCTGGCCGACCTGGCCGGCTACGACCTGGCCTGCGACCTGCTCGACCGCACCCTGGCCCGGCTCGGCGAGCACGTCGCCCGGCTCCCGCTCGGCTGGTACGACGCCGACCGCACCGGGATGGTCGGCCGGATGGCGTCCAAGGGCGCGGCTGACATCTCCTCGATCCCGGGCCACCTGCTGCGGCCGATGACCGCCGCCGTGGTCAGCCCGGTCACCGTGGTCGCCGCGCTGCTGGTCCTGGAGTGGCGTCTCGGGGTGGCACTGCTGGCCGGTGTCGTCCTGGTCTTCGCCGCGACCCGCCTGCTGAGCGTGATCATCGGGCGCTCCGAGGCCGGCTACGACGCCGCGATGGCCAACGGCTCGGCACGCGTCGTGGAGTTCGCGCTCAACCAGCAGGCCCTGCGGGTCTTCGGCCGCACCGTCCACGGCAACGAGCTGGTCGAGGACGCCTTCGCGGCCCAGCGGGCGGCGAGCAGGCGGATGCTGGTGACTGGCTTCGGTGGTCGCGGACTCCAGCTGCTCGCCGTCCAGGCGCTGCTCACCGTGGTGGTCGCGCTCTCGGTCCACCTCGTCCTCGGCGGCAGCCTCGACGCCCCGACCGCGGTCGGGCTGCTCGTGCTCAGCGTCCGGTTCGTGGAGTCGATGGTCGACCTCGGCGAGCTCTCCAGCGCGCTGCGAATCGCCCAGGGGTCGCTGCGCCGGGTCCTGGACCTGCTCGAGATCGCCCCGCTCCCCGAGCCTGCCGTCCCCGCGACCGCGCGAGGCGGCGCGGTCGAGATGACCGACGTCTCCTTCTCCTACGACGGCTCGACCGCGGTTCTCGACGGGGTCTCCTTCACCGCCCCGGCCCGCTCGCTGACCGCGATCGTCGGGCCCTCCGGATCCGGCAAGTCGACGCTGCTCCGGCTGGCCGCCCGGTTCCACGACGTCACCTCCGGGTCGGTGCGGGTCGGTGGGGTCGACGTACGCGACCTGGGGACCGAGGCGCTGATGGCCGACGTCTCGATCGTCTTCCAGGACGTCTACCTCTTCGAGGGGACACTGCGGGACAACGTCCTGCTCGCGGCCCCCGACGCCGACCCGGCTCGCCTGGCGGAGGCCGCGCGGCTGGCGCGGGTCGACGACATCGTCGCCCGTCTCCCGCACGGCTGGGACACCCGGGTCGGCGAGGCAGGCTCCACGCTGTCGGGCGGCGAGCGCCAGCGGGTCGCGATCTGCCGGGCACTCCTCAAGGACGCCTCCGTCGTCCTCCTCGACGAAGCCACCGCGGCGCTCGACGCCGAGAACGAGGCAGCCGTCCAGGAGGCCCTGACCGCCCTGGCCGCCGACCGCACCGTCATCGTCATCGCCCACCGGCTCCAGACGGTGACGGCGGCCGACCAGATCCTCGTCCTGGACGGCGGCCGGATCGCCGAGCGCGGCAGCCATGCCGACCTGCTCGCGACCGATGGCCGCTACCGGGACTTCTGGCAGCAGCGTACGACCGCGGCGGGCTGGCAACTGGTCGGCGAGCCGACCGGCTGAGCGCTTCGGCCGAGTGCTTACAGCGCGCCGACGGCGCGGAGGACGAACTCCTCGATCCGGTCGGCGGGGAGGTTGCGGGTGCCGAGGACCGAGTGCACGAGGCGACTATGACCGCGACCCGATCCTTGAAAGTGGTGGTAGATGCCGGTGAGCCCGATGTCGGCGCGCTGGGCCAGCTCGGACACGCTGATCGCGCCGTAGCTGCCCTCGGCCATCAGCTCCGCGAACGCCGCGAAGATCCGCTCGCGCACCTGCTAGCGGTGCTCGGGAACGTTGTCAGTGGCGATACGGGGCACGAGAACGAACTGTAGTGCGGCCGCGCCGGAAGCTGTTCCCGGGTTGACGTATAGCCAGGGCACTGGACCTCGCCGTGTCGATGCTGCCGGGCAAGGTTGAACGCCGCTCCTACGACTACTACCGCCACGGCACCACCACCCTGTTCGCGGCACTCGAGATCGCCACCGGTCAGGTCATCGCCGCGTTGAAGCCGAAGCGCCGTCACCAGACCAAGACCGCCGACCAGATCGTCAAGAAGCCCAACCATCCAGCGACTTCAAATTCACGCCACTAGCGTGCCCACGCCACCGCAAAGACCACAAGATTTCCGAGCATCGCACTACTTAGCGCGTGGGGCCGTCTTTGGCGACAGCAGACTTTAGATCGACATCAGTACATCTGACCGATACGGCGCAGCGCTCCAGATTGATAACGTCCAGCGGAATCAGAATAACGTTCATTCACTCTCCGGAAACCGGGGACTCATCACGCATTCGCGCCAAGCGATAATCTTCGACTTTCCGCCTTTCAGGGTCAACTATTGTAACCTTCGATCTCGGGTCAACAAAGTTCAACTTCAGTTCCAGCCAAGAGTCAACCGCCCTCCGCACACTGGTCGTCAACCGAAGCGAGTCAATGACTGACCTTGGATCTGGACGAGGGCCACGATCACCACGAGACAGGTCCCGCCGAATCGATCGATCCAAGACCCGTTCGCTCAATAGATGAATCCGCGCGTGCGGCCGACTTGCAGTATGCCCACGATCGATCAAGATCCATATTTCGATTAACGGCAAAAGGAGCAGGATAGCGACAGACCGCGCAACTACATCCGTCTTGACATCCCTGTCACGTCTTAACGGCCGCTGATCCAAGTCCGCATCGACGTCAAACATGCTCTGAAAGATCTGAAAATCGCCCTCAAACCAAGGACCTGGGGCCGCGATCAACGCGTCATGGATCTCATTCAGCACTTCACTGGCGGCAGCCTCTTCCGATGACCCCAGGCCGCCGCGGTAGCCTTGACGTCCAGCGTGACGAACTAGCGAGTACGCTGGCGGCGGCGCGATAACTACATCGCCATAAAAACATTCGTAAAGCGCGGGGACGCCAAATCGGCCCACCACGTCTTGAACCTTCCACTCACCAGAGAAAATATGCCTAGCCGCGATCCAAGGGACCTCGTTAGAGGCGGCCGCTATTTCGGGCTGACATTCGAGCGCCATCTCCTCAGCCACTTGCTCGATCTCTGCGTCGAACCTAGCTGAACGCGCCGACCTACCAACCGCGCTTCGACTCAACGCCCCCCAGAACATCACAAGGGCCAACGCGCGTTCCCGACGATCGGAGCTACTCGCCACGCGCAGCTCAGAAGTTATGCAGGCTCTGATCAGCGGCTGGTTCTCCGGGTTTGCGCCCATCAGCTCAAGCAGAGGGACATACGGTTGTCGACGGTCATCCACAGAGCCAGTCACGCCCAATGCCACACAACCGTTTACGATGCCGCGCACAACAGCCGGTCGAGGTACCACGAAAGCAAGCGCACGCGCCGCGAACGATAAGATGTTCACGCGCCTGCTTTGCTCGTCTGCGGCCAATAGGTCCGCAGCTCGCGTGATCAATAACTCCAGCAGGTCGTCTGCGCCGTCTTCCACCGTCTTTCCAAGTGCCTGAACGGCCAACTGGGCAACTACATCCCACTCCGCAGCCTCGATCCTGTCCAACAACACTGCGTATAGACTCTGCGCCGAAGCATTTTCCCTCACGAGCTGCGCCGCAGCGAAAAACTCCAGAAAGGTCTGGTGCGTAAACCAGTAGCGTTCAGCCCCAACGTCAGTAAGCACCCACGCTCGACCTCGACAAAAGTCGATGAAACTATTAGCCGCGTTCTCCGCCTCTTCAAGATCTTCGAACCGCTTCTTAAGGAGATATGAGGTCATGAACTCAACGAGCTTCTCCCTTGGGAGACCTGAACTCTGCTCGTGTGTCGAATAGAGCCACAGGGCAAGGCTTCGAAGCGAAGCCATCACGTGGGCGTCAAACGGTAGTGGCGCAACAATTCCCCGCTGCTTGTCCCAGCGCTCAAACAGCAGGACGGCGCACTTTTCGTAGAGATCCGGCCTATTCTTGGGGATGTATCTTTCTCCGGAATACAGGCCGCACATCAAAGCTAACATTAGTGGATTCGACCGAAGATCGGACACGTACTCGCTATCGCCAAGGAAAGCGTCTGCAAGCTCGGAACGCCTAATCCGCTCGATAGATTCGTCTAACGAGAACCATTTCCGCGCATAACTCTCGACCTCTTCGTCTTCAAAGTCCGAAAGCAGCGCGATAGTAAACAGTGTATCGTCGAGCGGCGCTTCCTCGTACCCGACCTTCCTTGATGTGACCAGGATCTGCGTGCTCGGATACCGGTGCGCAAAGCCTTCGACCGCCGTCACAACGTCCCGACGTTGTGAAGTCTCAAGAAGTTCGTCTAGACCATCGAAAACCACCACGGCAATCCCATTTAGAAGTAGGTATTCGACGCCACCCCCAGGCGGCTTGACCGAATATGGGGTTTCGCAGATCTTTTCAATGTAACTTACCAAGGAAGTACGCTCGTCCGAGTACTCCTTTGCATAGTCACGAAGCTGGACGAAGAATGGAATACGGACCTTCAATCCGTCGGCCCCATGCTTGGCAATGTCGTAAGTCAGCTTCAGAGAAGACGTCGATTTGCCACCTCCTGGATCACCGAGAAGTACGGTCCGATTACTGTGCCTGAGAACCTCGGAAAGTTCGGAGATATCTAGACCGTCATCCCCAATCCCGAGCCGGATTCGGGGTTGAACAAATAGGCTTTCATACTTAACAGAGCGAGACGAGTTGGCGTGCGGCAACCGCATCATTCCATGCACGCTTGCGATTTGTGCTGCCAGAGACTTCTCAAATTCGTGAATCGCTCCGATGGTCGTCATTGAACTCATGAGCTCTGAGTTCCTTGTTGCCGATAATGCGAAGTTCGCGCTGCATTTTGCGATGGCCAACTGAGTTCTCTTAGGAACTCCGCCAGCAAGTTCGAGGGCACTATCCAACCCGGTCAACGCAGCGCCTTCCAGTGCCGAGAATAGATACCTCTCGAGGGGCTGAAGAACTTCTTCGTCGGCAGTCACATGGAGGCGAAGCAGTGACTCGAGTTGGCTGTGCAGGTCGGCCGTCGCGAAGCGCTTCTCTCCGGTTCGTACCAGGTAGTGATTGAGAACAAGCTGGAGTGAAAAGTGTTCCAGTTCTGCCGATTCCAGCAGTTGGCTAAACGCCGAGGCGTTCTTAGCGGAAAGCGCGGGCAGGGAAGCAGAATCCGCGCCCGACCACTGCTCGCTCAGTGCGTCGACAAGCTTCCGTTCACGGATTCGCTCGATAAGCGGCTTGCCCACCCATCCAAGCGCCTTTTGGACACTACCTGCGGCAGCCTTCGCCAAAGCCGCTTCTACGCCAGTCAACACTATATCCACTCCCAGCTCTCGCTAATCAGGGTAGCGATCCGCTGATCCTCTCGCAGGGAAATCAGGTAGTCGGGGCAAAGCCCCTAACGTTCGTCACCGTATGGATGCATGGGCTCAGGACACCGCGCGGGCGAGTGTCAAGAGTTGCGTGCAACAACACATCCCCGTGCATCCCCGGGGGAGCCATCTGGGGTGCGACATACCCAATCTTCGCGAAAGACCTTCTCTACTAACTCAAGGCGGCCCCTAAGGCGTGCGGCCTGGCGGCCGGTCCCCCTACGCGCCGCGCAGTGGGAAGGCGCGCCCCAGTCCGTAGACCAAGGCGCTCCCCGGAGGATCGTCCTACGTCAGGTCGGCAAGTGCCCCGACAACCCGTAGACGATCTTCCAATCCGCGTAGCAACCGAGCACGCCGTCATCGAAACAGCGCGCCCGATGAAGATCCACTGCACGTCACCGTCCTCAGTCAGCGTGTAGCCAACCGCGACGTTGAACGCCTCCCCACCACATGTACAGGTGCACTCTTCAAGCTCCGCGTCATCGAGATAGTCCGTTGAATCCGGCATGAGCAGGACCGTGCCGCACGAGGTGCATGTTGTTTCCACGCACACTTCCTCGTCGTCGACGCGAAGCCGGAACACATCACCATCGCAGGCATCGCAAGCCGAGTGCATGACCCGGCCCTCTCCTCACCCGTCGAGCGGCTGAACTCCCATAGGTCCTCGTTCAGATCACTCGCGTCCAACCCGGTCCGGGCCGCACCTGAAGTGTCGATCACCAGGTTTACCGCTGCGTATGGCGGACCGAGCGTTCCCGGTCGAGTTTGAAACTCGCTGCACGCCCGGCCCGATCCCTAGGGTTTGCGTGACACCACCGGGCATCAAAGGCAGCCAGGCAGCGGCCATTCTGCCGCGTCATGAGCGAACCGTCGGTCACCGCAACGGGGCCCTCAACCAGGCGAGCCACGGCCGACGGTGGCTCTCGTTCCGGCATGACCGGTAGCAACCGCCCAATCGCAGCGGCTCCGCCATCACAGCGCGCCGACGGCGCGGAGGACGAACTCCTCGATCCGGTCGGTGGGGAGGTTGCGGGTGCCGAGGACGGAGTGCACGAGGGCGAGGGTGGCGTCGACGTCGGAGACGGCGAAGATGCCTTGCTCGGCGCCCTGCTCGAGGATCTCCGCTAGCACCTGCTCGACGGCGACGATGTGCTCGCGGATCTCCTGGCGGGCCTCCTCGGGGAGGCCGCCGTAGACCTGGGGGCCGAAGCCCATGTGGAACTTCTCGCCGAGGGTGAGGTGGTTGCGTACGTAGATCCGCAGCCGCTCGGCCGGGTCCTCGCTCGCGGCGAGCTGAGCCTGCAGGGAGGCGACGTACTCCGAGGTCTCGTGGGTCGCGAAGGCGACCATGACCGCGTCCCGGTCCTTGAAGTGGTGGTAGATCGCGGTGCGGCCGATGTCGGCGCGCTGGGCCAGCTTCGACATGCTGATCGCGTCGTAGCTGCCCTCGGCCATCAGCTCGGCGAACGCCGCGAAGATCCGTTCGCGCACCATCCTGCGGTGCTCGGGGACGTTCTCGGCGGCGATTCGGGGCACGAGTACGAACCCTAGTGCAGCCGCGCCGGCGAGCCCCCGCACCCTGAGGCGAGGGCTCACCGGCGCCGCGACCTACCTCGCGGTGACGGTCCGCGTCCCGGTCGCTGCCTGGTACCTGGCGTTGCCGGTGTAGCTGATCTTGATCGTCCACCTGCCCTTGCCGAGGCGCTTGGACTGCGCGCCAGTCAGGGACACCTTGGCGACGCCGCTCTTGATGGTGGCCCAGCGTACGACCGACTTCTTGCCTCGGACGAAGGTCACCTTGACCTTGCCGGTCGGCTTCGCGACGCCGGCCTTGCCGACGACGACGGTCTTGAACCCGACCCGCTGGCCTGCCTTGACCTTGGTCGTCCACGAGGTCCGGTAGCCCACGCTCGCCTTCGCGATCGACACCACCGGCTTCGCGGTGGCGGCGGCGACGGTGCCCGAGCCGTTGTACGTCGCGGTGAAAGTGTGCTTGCCCGTCGCGAGCGACTTGGGCAGGGTGAAGGTGGTCCGGCCGCCGGACAGCGTGCGGGTGCCGTACGACTTCGAGCCCTCCTTGAGGGTGACCGACCCGCCGACCGAGACCGCGGAGCGGACCGCGACCGTCACCGAGCCGGACGTGCCGTAGCTGCCGTTGCGCACCGACGTCGAGACGCTGGACGACGCCTTCGCCACGGTGAGCGTGACGGTCTTCGAGGACGCGGCCACGGTGCTGCTGCCCTCGTAGGAGACGGTCAGGCTGTGCGCGCCGACCGCGAGGTTCGTCGGCAGCGCGACGGTCGCGCGCCCCTCGCTCAAGGTGGCGCTACCACGGGTGGTCGAGCCCTCCGTCACGGTCACAGTCCCGGTCGCGGTGGGCGAGACGGTCACGCCGATCGAGCTGGCGGTGCCGTACGGCCGCGCCTGCACGGTCGTGGCGAGCGTGGAGGCCGCTGCCGTGGTGAAGGTGATCGGGGTGAAGGTCTCGTACGTCGCCTGGACGGCACCGCTGCCGGCGTAGGTGTAGATCCCGTAGCCGGTCAGCGCCGGGTCGGTCGCCTTCGCGTCGATCGCGGCCTTGTCGACGGTCAGCTCGGCGGTGAAGGTGCCGTCGGGGCGTAGCTCGATCGCGCCGGCCTCCGGGCCGCCGACGGTCGCGGTGTCCTCGGCCAGCACGGCCCAGTTCACCGAGGTGTTCACCCGGCTGGTCGAGGGCGCACCCGCGGACGGCCTCCAGACGTCTGCGACCTTGCCGAAGGCCACGTACGCACCGGCGGGCTTCCCTGCCAGCGGCGGCCGGGCCCCGGTCGCGGCTGCCGGGTCGAAGCCGGTGCCCTCCACGGTCACCGTCGTCTGGCCCGCCTCGGGCACGGAGGTCCGGGAGACGGTGACGGAGGCCGGCTCCGCGGCCTGGGTCTCCGGTACGACGACCTCGAGCGGGATCGTGGGCTTGCGCGCATCGGCCGCGCCGCCGCTGGAGTACCAGTAGGACGCCGAGCCGACGCCGACCTGATAGTCGACGAAGGACTGCGGGAACGCACCCCAGGTGGCCCCGGTGCGGGACTGGGCGGTGCCGCCGGCGGGCGCCTCGTACTCGACGCCGAGGTAGTCGGGAGTGACGACCAGGCCGGTCTCGGTCACGTCCACGCCGCTCAGCGTGGCCAGGGTGACCTCGGCGGGGGCGAGCTCGGTCCAGGCGCCGGTGTCGTTCATGTCCGAGCCGTAGCCGCTCAGCGTCGCGGTGACCGTGCCGACGCCGTTGTCGACGGTCAGCTCCGGGTCCGAGACGTAGAAGAACGACATGCCGCTGTAGTAGACGACGGTGAAGTCGCCGTCCCAGGAGATCGAGGCGTCGTCGGCCGCGGCGTCCAGGGTGCCGGTGCCGCTGTCAATCACGACCTGGTGGTCGCTGAACTTGGTGAACGTGATCGCGGTGCCGTCCGGCGCGGTGCTGAGCCCGGCCCAGGTGGTCGCTGCGTAGCTGCCGTCGGCCTGCTCCTTCTCGATCGTCACCTCACCGTCGGTCGCCTTCCACCCGGCCGCGGCGCCGTTGGCCCAGGTCGCGCCCTGGGCGGCAGCGCTGAGGGTCTGGCCGCCGGCGCCGGGGTTGCCGAGCTTGCCGGCGGCGAAGTGGTTGTAGGTGCCGGGCGCGAAGGCCCGGGAGTTGGACTCGTTGGTGAAGCCCCAGCGGAACTGGACGTCGTCGACCGAGACCGGCGCGGCCTGCGCAGGGGCTGCGGCGAGAGCGGCGAGCCCGGGGATGATCAGCCCGGCAGCCAGGGTGAACGCGAGCCCACGACGGGCTCTGGCCTTCAAGGACATGGAGATATGCCTCTCGTACGAAGAAGGGTGGGGATGCCGGACGACCGGCCGGCACGGCCGAGAGCGAGCCGAGGCTCCAACTCCAAGCAAGGTTAGCCTTGCCTAAGTTAGGTTTACCTTAGAAGATCCTGGACTTCTTGACAACCTGTCAGCCGCGACGCGGCCGCACGGTGCGCAGGACGATCACCGCTGCCCCGAGAAGGGCCGCCGTGCCGAGCCACCAGGGCCAGGACGTACGCCACGCCAGTACGCCCGAGGCCAGCTCGGTGCCCAGCCCCATCAGGGTGTCCACCGGTCCGGCCAGCGCCGGGAAGGCAGCCGTCGCGGCCGCCAGCGCGGGCAGGACCGCCGGGCTCACGGCAGGGCTGGCGGCGGGGCCCGGCGAGGCGCCCGCCGGCGCCGTGACCACAGGATTGGAGACGGTCCCGCCGCCACCGTCGTCGCCGTCCTCGACCGCCGGCTTCGTGGTGGTCACCGGCTTGGCCGCGTCGTAGGAGACCGACACCGGCAGGGCGACCTTGTGGGCGTCGGAGGCACCACCGGAGGAGTACCAATAGGAGCCCGAGCCGGCGGTGGTCTGGTAGTCGACGAAGGACTGCGGGAACGCGCCCCAGCTCGACCCGTTGCGCACCTGCGCGGTCGCCGTCGACGGCACGCTCACCTTCACCCCGCGGTAGACCGGTGTCGCGGTGAAGCCGCGGGCTCCGGACAGGTCGACCTTGCCGAGCCTGGCGAGATCCACCTTCCGTGGCGCCACCGGCGCCCACTGGGTGGTGTCGGTCTGCGAGGAGGAGTAGCCGGACAGCGTCGCGGTCAGGGTCGCGGTGCCCTTCGAGACGGTCAGTGCCGGGTCGGTGACGTAGAAGAACGTCATCCCGGAGTAGTAGAGCACCGTGAACGAGCCCTTCCAGCGCACCGACCCGGAGCCGGTCGAGGGATCGATCCGCCCGGTGCCACCGGTCAGCACCACCTGATGGTTGCTGAAGCTGCCACCTGAGGTGGTCAGCTTCGCGCCGGTGGAGTCGGTGCCCAGTCCGGCCCAGGTCGCGGCCCGGTAGGCCGAGGCGTCGGCGGAGTACTTCTCGATGCGTACGTTGCCAGAGCTCTGCTTCCAGCCCGACTGCTTCAGGGTCGTGCCGCCCTTGCCCGGGTCGGCGATCTTCCCGGCGGAGAAGAAGTTGTAGGTCCCCGGCGCGAAGGCGGCGTTGTTGGACTCGTTGTTGATCCCCCAGCGCAGGGCGGCGTTCTTCACGACCAGCTCGCCCCCGGGGTTGATGTCGACCGGGGTCGTGGGCGTCGGGGTCGGCTCGGGCGTCGGCTCGGGCGTCGGCTCCGGGGTCGGCTCGGTCACGACCGGGTCGGAGCCGGTGAAGTCGACCGCGAACGGCAGCGGCGGCTTCTTGGCGTCGGCGGCACCGCCCGAGGAGTACCAGTAGGAGGAGAGCCCGGAGGCGAAGTGGAAGTCGAGGAACTCCTGGGGCCAGGCGCCCCAGCCGGAGCCGGTGGTCACCTGCGGCGTCTGGTCCTCGGGCACGGTGACCCGGCGCCCGGCGTAGTCGGGAGCGATCGTGACCCGCCCGTCCGGGTCGATCTCGGCACCCGCGAAGGTAGCGACGGTGACGTCCGCGACCGGGTCCATCGGCTCGCGGCTGTCCGGGTCGGTCATCGAGGAGGCGTAACCGGACATGTCGGCGCGGAGCTCTCCGGTCCCGTCGGCGGCGACCGTCAACACCGGGTCGGAGAAGGTGAACGGCACCAGGCCGCCGTAGAAGTTGACGCTCCAGTCGCCCTCCCAGGCGACGGTCCCGGACCCGTCGGCGGCCAGCTCGGCCCGCCCCTCGTCGAACCGGACCAGCTGCTGCACGGACCCGCCGACCTGCCGGGTGCGGGTGGCGTACGTCGCCTGGGACCGGGTCCCGTCGGTGGCCACGTGCACGATCGAGACGTCGTCGGCGACGCCCCGGTAGGTCGCCTGGTCGCCGGCGGAGGCACCCGCGGAGAAGTAGTTCGACCCACCGAACGGGGGCGCCGACTGCATCTCGACGTTGCCCGCCCACTCCAGCGCCACCCCCTCGAGGACCACCCCCTCGGCCGGGGTGTCAGCGGCGAGGGCGGGGACCTGGGGCACGCCCAGGAGCGCGAGCAGTCCGGCCACCAGACCAGCGGAGAGTCGGCGGTTGTTCATGTGGGGGCTGTCCTTGTCGTTTAAGGGCCTGTCACCTGCGGTAGGTGTCGAGGTTGGCGCCGAGCTCCTCGAAGAGCGCCTGGTTGAGACCGAAGGCGACCTGGACCTCTTCGACGATGCGGATCTTCTCCGCGGGGCCGAGGTCGAGGGCGTCGAGGCGGGCGCGGTAGCCGTCCTTGTAGGGCTTGGGCTTGGGGATCTCGGCGAACTCGTAGAACGCCACCCCCTCGCCGTCGAGCTCGAAGAACCGGTCGAGCAGCCGGCCGATCGCCTGGCCACCGGAGAGGTCACCGAGGTAGCGGGTGTAGTGGTGGGCGGCGTAGAGACCGCCCCAGGCGCGGGTGGCCTCGATCCGGGCGACGTACGCTTCCGCGGCCGCGGACTCGACAGCGCCACCGTCGGGGGCCCAGACGGTCAGGTCGGCATCGATCGCCGCCAGTCGCTCCAGGGCGGCGTCATGGACGGCCGCGGCAACCGGGTCGGCGGCGGCGAGATCGCGGCCCACCGACTCGAGCGCGACGTAGACCTTGCGCAGGCGCAGCAGGTAGTCGGCGTACCCCTGCTCGTTGACGCGGCCGGCCAACAGCTCCTCCATGAAGGAGGAGCTCTCGGCGGCGGTGTGCTGGATCCGGGAGCCCTCACGCATCAGCGCGGAGAGCGGGGCGGCGGAGGTCTCGTCGACGAGGAGGGCGGACATGTGTGCTCCAGTCAGGTCGGGCGGCAAAGCGATGGCGTTCCGGCAAGGATATTGACACATTGTCAGAAAGTCAGCAAGACTTTGCTTAGGCTAGCCTAAATAAGGTTACCCTTACCAGGTTTGGTAACGCCCCGAGAGGACCTCCCCCCGTGCTTCACTCCCCTCGCGCCCTGGTGCGCGCGGTCGGCCTGGTCGCCACCATCGCGCTGCTGACCACCGCCTGCTCCGGACTCCCGGGCACCGGCTCCCACACGGATGCGGACGCGACGTCCGCGATCCCGCTGGCCGCGGCCGAGGTGCTCGACGACCCGCGCGCCTGGAACGGCGCGACCCACGCCTCGCTCACCGAGCAGGCCGTCGATCCGATCAGCGACTCCGCGCCCGAGCCGAAGCTCCCCGTCACCGTGACCGACTCCCAGGGCACGAAGGTGACCGTCGAGGACACCTCCCGGATCCTGGCGCTGGACATCTACGGCACCATCTCGACCACGGTCTTCAACCTCGGCCTCGGCTCCTCGGTGGTCGGTCGCGACGTCTCCACACAGTTCACCGAGGCGGCCGACCTGCCGCTGGTCACCGGCACCGGCCACGAGCTGGTCGCCGAGAAGATCCTCGAGCTGGACCCGACCGTGATCCTCACCGACACCTCCCTCGGGCCCTGGGACGTGGTGCTGCAGATGCGCGACGCCGGGATCCCGGTCGTGGTCGTGGACTCCGAGCGCTCGCTCGCCAACGTCGGCCCGCTCACCATGGAGATCGCCACCGCGCTCGGCGTCCCCGAGCAGGGCGAGCGGCTCGCCGAGCGCACCGAGACCGAGATCGACGAGGTCGAGGCCGAGATCGCGAAGGTCGCGCCGGCCTCGGAGCAGACCCGGCTGCGTACGGTCTTTCTCTATGTACGCGGCCAGGCCGGTGTCTACTACATGTTCGGCGAGGAGTCGGGAGCGGACTCGCTGATCACCGCACTGGGCGGCTACGACGTGGCGGCCGAGATCAACTGGAACGGGATGAAGCCGGTCACCGACGAAGGCATCATCTCCGCCCAGCCCGAGCTGGTGCTGATGATGACCAAGGGGCTGGAGTCGGCCGGCGGCGTCGACGGGCTGCTGGAGCGGCTGCCCGCGCTGGCCCAGACCCCCGCCGGCCAGAACCGGCGGTTCGTGGACATGACCGACTCGGCGATCCTGGGCTACGGACCGCGTACGGCCGAGGTGCTCAACTCGCTCGCGGTGGCCATCTACGCGCCGGAGTCCGCCGAGCCCTCCTTCGGTGAGGACGGGGCCAAGTGAGCCTGCGCGCCAGCGCGCTGATCGGCGGTCTCACCGTCGCGCTCGTGGCCACCGTGGTCGTCGCCGCCGGACGCGGACAGCTCGCGATCCCGCCGGCCGAGGTGGTGGGCTCCTTCCTGCACGGCATCGGGCTGCCGCTCGGACCGCTGCCCGAGCACCCGCAGGGCGATGTCACCCTGTGGCAGGTGCGCTTCCCGCGGGTCGTGCTCGCGGTGCTGGTCGGGGCGGCGCTCTCGGCCGCCGGGGCGCTGATGCAGGGCGTCTTCGGCAACCCGCTGGCCGAGCCCGGCGTCGTCGGCGTCTCCAGCGGTGCGGCCTTCGCGGCCGCGATCGCGATCGTCTACCAGCTCACCTTCTTCGGCGCCTGGACCATCCCGGTCCTCGCCTTCCTCGGCGGCCTGGTGACCACGGTGTCGGTCTACCTGCTCTCCCGCGCCGACGGCCGCACCGAGGTCGTCACCCTGGTCCTGACCGGGATCGCGGTCAACGCCCTCGCCGGCGCCGGGCTCGCACTGATGCTCTTCCTGGGCGACACCCAGGCCCGCGAGGAGATCGTCTTCTGGCAGCTCGGCTCGCTCAACGGCACCCGCTGGATCTACGTCGCCGTCGTCGCGCCGTTCGTCGGGGTCGGAGTGCTCGGTGCTCTTCTCGTGGCCCGGAGCCTGGACCTGCTCGCACTCGGCGACCGGGCCGCCCGGCACGTCGGCGTCAACGTCGAACGGCTGCGGATGTTCTCGATCGTGCTCGTGGCCATGCTGACCGCGGCCGCGGTCTCCTTCGCCGGGATCATCGCCTTCGTCGGGCTGGTCGTGCCGCACCTGGTCAGGATGATCGTCGGGCCGGGCCACCGGGTGCTGGTACCGGCCTCCGCGCTCGGCGGTGCACTGCTGCTCTCGCTGGCCGACCTCTTCGCCCGCACGGCCGTCCCCTACGCCGAGCTGCCGATCGGCATGCTCACCTCGCTGGTCGGCGGACCGTTCTTCTTCTGGCTGCTGCGCCGCAGCCGCCGCTCGGCAGGAGGCTGGGCCTGATGCTGTCGCTCTCCGAGGTGTCGGTCGGCCTCGCCGGCCACCCGATCCTGCACCGCGTCTCGACCTCGGTCTCCGCCGGCGAGGTGGTCGCGCTCGTCGGCCCGAACGGCGCCGGCAAGACAACCCTGCTCTCGGTGATGGCCGGCGACCTGGTCCCCTCTGCCGGGAGCGTCACGCTCGACGGGACCGACCTGAGCGCCTGGAAGCAGCTCCCCCTGGCCCGCCGCCGCGCCGTGCTCCCCCAGGAGCACCGGCTCGCCTTCGGGTTCCGGGCCGCCGAGGTCGTACGCATGGGCCGGGCGCCCTGGGCGCGCACCGCCGCCGAGGCGGCGGACGACGAGGTCGTCGCCTCGGCGATGGCCCGCACCGACATCGAGCCGCTCGCCTCACGGACGTTCCCGACGCTGTCGGGCGGTGAGAAGGGACGTACGTCGTTCGCGCGGGTGCTCGCCCAGGCCACGCCGCTGGTCCTGCTCGACGAGCCCACCGCGGCCCTCGACCTGCGGCACCAGGACCAGGTGCTCGCCGAGGCCCGCCGGCTCGCCACCGCCGGCTCGGCCGTGGTCGCGGTGCTGCACGACCTGTCCGTGGCCGCGGCGTACGCGGACCGCATCGTCGTCCTCGCCTCCGGCGAGATCGTCGCCGACGGACCGCCCCGTGACGTCTTGGACGCAGACCTCATCGGGACGGTCTACGAGCATCCGGTCGACGTCATCGAGCACGACGGCCGGTTGCTGGTCGTCCCCAGCCGTATCCATCCGTAACTCCCGATCAGGACATCCCATGACCTCCCGCCTCCTCGTGCTCGCCGCCGCTGCGGCCGCCTCCCTCGCCCTCGTCACCCTGCCAGTTGCACCCGCCTCGGCCGCGGCCCGCGTCACCATCACCGGCTCCTCGGGGCAGGCGGTGGCCGACAGCGCCCGAGCGACCACGGTCACCGTCTCGGGCAACGAGTTCCAGTCGATCCGGAACGGCCACGGCGGCGTCTACGTCTTCTTCGGGACCGTCAAGGGCACCTGGCAGCCCTCCCGAGGCGGCCAGACCGGCCGCGACTACTTCTACGTGCCCGACAGCGAGGCGAAGAACAACGCCGGCTACCAGCGGTACGTCGCCTTCCCCGGCTCCGACACCGGCTCGGCCGCCAACGGCGGGAGGATGAGCGCCGACGGCAGCTGGTCGACCTCGCTGGTCATCCCCGGCGCGAGGTTCCAGGCCGTCGACCGAGCCGGCCGGGCGACCACCATCGACTGCCTGGAGGTCACCTGCGGCGTGATCACCGTCGGGGCCCACGGGGTCACCAACGCCAACAACGAGACCTTCACCCCGGTGTCGTTCCGGAGCAGCGGCGCGACCCCGGCCACCCCGCAGGCCTCCGCGACCCCGACCGCACCGACCGCACCGGGAGCCTCGGCGGCCCCCGCCCCCTCCGCCGCGCCGGCCGCGAACGGGAAGCCGAAGGCCGAGGTCGACCGCACCACCGCGGTCCTCGGGCGGGTCCTCTCCTTCACCGGTGCCGGGTTCACCCCCGGCGAGCAGGTCACCGCGACCTTCGACGACGGCGTCGCCGCGGTCGGACCGCTGCAGGCGGGCGCCGCCGGCGAGGTCGCCGGCGTGCTGCAGCTGCCCGCCGGCACCGTCGCCGGCACCCACACCCTCCGCCTGAGCGGCGCCGCCTCCGGTGCGCAGCCCGAGGTCTCCTTCGGGGTGGCGAGCCCCGTCGCCGCCACGACCGCGGAGCCGTGGCTGGAGCAGAACCTCCCTGCGTACGCCTTCGCGGGCGGTGGTCTGCTGGTGCTGATCGGCGCCGTGACCTTCTCGATCGTGGTCTCGCGGAGGCGGCGGGCGGCGGCCTCGGCGATTGAGTCCTAATCTTTGCGATCCGGACCCAGTGGAACAGATCGGGCACAGGCTTCAAACGCCCGGTCCATATCGGGGACCGGCACTGGGACCTTCGTAAAATCCACCCCGAAATCGGCCCCCGTCACGACCTGTTACCGCCGAAGTTACGGGCGAAATTGTGTGACCTCGGGCATCGGTTCAGCGCTAGGCGAGACGAATCGACCTGGCTAGACTCCCCGCTTCGTCACGGCGAGTCACAGCAACCGGGGGGCTGCAGAGGCTGACTTCCACTCGTCGTGCCCTGTCATCGACAGTTATCAACACCATTGGAGAAGTCACTTGCGCTCCCCACTCTCGGTCCGCGGAGCCGCCCTTGTTGCGGCGACCGCGATGATCGGTCTTTCCGTGACCGCGGCCCCGGCGACTGCGGCGGAGAAGCCCCAGGCCAAGGCCTCGTCGGTCGCACTGACCGTCAACGTGTCTGACAAGGTCAAGGTGGACACCGGTCGCTACACGGCCACCTACAACGGCAAGAAGACCGTCAACTCGGGCACCAACAAGCCCGCCCTGCCGCTCCTCGCGGGCGACCAGCAGCTGCTCTCGGTCGGCGTCTTCGCCCAGGACGCGGCTGCCGCCCTCCAGAACGGCAACGTCTACTCCGGCGCCTGCTCGGCCCTCGCCGGCAAGGGCGCGACCCTGGTCGCCATCGGCGACGGCTCCAGCTGCGTGAAGCCGGGCGAGGCCGTCACCGTGAACCTCGCCGAGCTCAACCTCCAGAAGCTGGGCGCCACCACCGACTACCTGCTCAACGACCAGAGCAAGTCCGTCCACGTGAAGCTCGGCCCGGTCAACGACCTGGTCCAGACCATCGTCTCCGGCGTGCTCACCAAGGTCGGCGGTCTCTCGGTCGGTGTCGACCTCGACGCCGCGGAGAGCACCTGCATGGCGCAGGGCTCCGACTTCAAGGGCAAGACCCAGCTCAAGAACGCCGCCGTCACCGTGAACGTCCCCGGCAAGGGCGACATCAAGGTCGCCGACCTGCCGACCAACCCCAAGAAGAACACGACGGTCGTCCCCGACCTCTCCCCGGTGACCGACGCCGTCCTCGGCCGCGTCGACACGCTGCTCCAGTCGGGCCTGAAGAGCAAGATCGCGCCGGGCGTCCTGGACGTCTCGATCCGCGTCGACCTGATCGAGCACATCAAGGAGCAGCTCGCCGTCCTGCTCAAGGGCCTCGAGACCGACCTGGTCAAGCTCACCATGAACAAGCAGGACAAGACCGCCAAGTCGCTCGAGGTGTCCGCCCTGGACATCAACGTCCTCGACGCCGTGAAGAAGGTCGGCGCCCCGACCGCCGCCAAGGTCGCCATCGGCACCAGCACCTGCGGCACCAACGGTCTCACCTCCTCCGAGGAGAAGGCTGCGGCCAGCGGCGACAAGAAGAACGTCGACGTCGTCGTCTCCGGCGACAAGTCCGACCCGGACACGAGCGTCCAGGTCAAGCCCGACAACGCCCCGGCCAACGCCGAGCTCAACCTGCTCTCGTCCCCGGCCGCCAAGGGCGGGTTCGCCGCCGGCGCACTCGTGCTGCTCGTCGCCGCTGCTGCCGCCACCCGGTGGTTCCTGCTGCGCCGCGCGCACGCCTGATCCGCTGTAGCACCCGCAACACCCGTACCCCGGGCCAAGGCTTCGTGCCTTGGCCCGGGTTCGGTTTTGTCGCTGGTCCTGGGCGGCGCGCCTGCGTGCCACCCGGCGCGAGATCCGGGAAAGTTGAGCCGCCCCCGATGCTCCCCAGAGCTCTTCCCCCAACTCTCTGGAGTCCCCCATGCTGCGCCCGCTGGCGACCCTGCTCGCCGTCGTACTCCTCTGCTCCGGCTGCGCCGAGGTCTCCCAGCCCGACACCGCCGTCCAAGCCGGATACGGCGCCGACAGCGGCGAGGAGGTCAGCCTTCCGTTGACCGAGGCCATCGCGAAGCTCCCCGTCGCCAAGGAGGTCGCCTCCGGCTACGAGCGGGAGAAGTTCAACCACTGGGTCGACGCCGACGGCGACTGCCAGGACGCCCGCACCGAGGTGCTCCTCGAGGAGTCTCGGAAGAAGTCGCGTGGCAAGTGCGACGTGACCAGCGGTGCCTGGCTCTCCGCGTACGACGGCGTCAACCTCAAGCGTCCCGGTGGCCTCGACATCGACCACATGGTCCCGCTCAAGGAGAGCTGGGAGTCCGGCGCCGACGCGTGGAACGACGAGCAGCGGGAGGCGTACGCCAACGACCTCGGTGACCCGCGCGCGCTCATCGCCGTGACCGCCGCGACCAACCGCAGCAAGGGCGACCAGGACCCGGCCGACTGGATGCCCGACGCCACGAGCTACCACTGCACGTACGTCGCCGACTGGGTCGCCGTGAAGATCCGCTGGAGCCTCTTCGTCGATCGGGCGGAGAAGGCCGCGATCGAGGACATCGCGGCCGGCTGCGACAACCCCGAGATCACCGTGCGGCTGGCCGGGCCGGCGCCGAGCGACCCTCCCGAGGGCGGCTCGGGTGAGGACCCCCGTTTCGACACCTGCGCCAAGGCGACCGCGAAGGGCTACGGGCCCTACCGGAAGGGCCGCGACGCCGAGTACGAGTGGTACCGCGACGGCGACAAGGACGGCACGGTCTGCGACAGCTGACCTGACACCCGGATTCCGCAGGTCAGAAGCGATACCCCAGCCCGTAACGTACGAGGCTCCTTCTCCGTTGAGTGTGACGAACGTCAAAGGGAGGGAAGTTCACGTGCGCACAACACTCATCGCGCGGGGAGCCGCGGTGGCGGCCGCGGCCGCCATGGTTGCCTTGTCAGCCGCACCTGCGAGCGCCGCCACGGTGTCGCAGGCGTCAGCCACCGCGCTCAGCCTCGAGCTCGCCGGCACCGGGGCGACCGACTCGGGCACCTATGCCGTCACCAACGACGGCACCACCGAGTCCGCCGAAGGCACCAACGAGCCAGTCATCACCGCGCTCGGAGGCCAGGACGCGATTCAGGTCGGCACGCTGGCCCAGAACGCGGTGGCCAACAAGGACGCCACCTCGGCGGCCTGCTCCGGCATCGCCGGAGACGGCGCGACCCTGGTCGCTGCCGGGTCCGGCGACTGCCTCAGCGGCGGCGACAATGTCTCGCTCGACGCGGCCAGCCTCGACTTCAGCGACCTGCGGGTGATCCAGTCCGACCTGTTCCAGGGGATGGACACCGAGGTCCAGGACGCGCTGAAGCCGTTCCAGGACCAGATCACCGCCGGCCTCATGCAGCTCCTGGCGCCCGCGATCGAGGGGCTGGACGGCGCTGGTCTCTACGTCGACCTCGGCGCCGTGCAGAGCAGCTGCACCGCCGACGACGACACCGCGAGCGGCGACAGCACGATCGCGAACTCCTCCGTCTACGTGGTCGCGCCCGGTGGTGACCGCATCACCCTGGTCGACCTGCCGGTAGAGCCTGGCGTGAACCAGAAGGTCGTCACCGACCTCTCGGGCGTGACCGATGCCGTTCTCAAGGGCCTACGCACGCAGCTGACCAATGGGCTCGACGGTGCGCTCAGCCCGATCGACCCCGTGGTCGACCAGCTGCAGAAGCAGGTGCTCAACACGCTGCTCACCTCGCTCCAGGAGCAGCTCGCGCCGCTGGAAGAGAACGTCCTCGACATCACCCTCAACGCCCAGGACCGCTCCCCGGGCGCGATCACGGTGACCGCGCTCGACGCGAAGGTTCTCCCGGCAGCCGAGGCGTTCGTCGGCGGCAGCCTGGCGCACCTGACCATCGGCACCAGCAGCTGTGGCCCGAACAGCCCGGCCACGAAGACGGTCGTCAACAACCCGCCCAAGGCCGACAACCCGCCGGCTTCGGTCCCGACCGTCGTGACCGCCGGCGTGGAGAGCTACGACGACGGCAGCGCCGGACGCATCGCCCTCGTCACCCTGCTGCTCCTCGCGGCCGCGGGCGCCGGTGTGGCGACGTACGTCCGCATGTTGCGGCGTGGCTGACACTGCTGTTGACTCGCCGCCGCGGCTCGCCGCGGCGGCGAGCGGCCTCTGGACCGCGCTGGTCGTGCTCGCCGTCGCGATGGTGCTGGCCGGGCTGTTGTGGCCCAGCGGCAGCGCCGCGGTGGAGGTGCCACCCGGTGCCCCGCAGCGCCTCGAGCTGCCCGGGCTGAACACGAAGGCGAAGGTCGTCCCGATCCGGCTCGACGGAGAGGTGCTCGACCCGCCGCGCAACCCACGCGAGATCGGCTGGTGGGTCGGCAGCGCCAAGCCCGGCTCAGCGCAGGGTCAGACCGTGGTCACCGGCCACACCGTGCACACCGGTGGCGGCAGCCTCAACAAGCTCGACCACATCGAGAAGGGGCAGGAGGTCGACATCGTCACCAAGGACGGGACCTTCCAGCACCAGGTCGACTCCGTCGAGGTGCTCAGCCGCAAGGAGCTGGCCGAGCAGGCCCAGCGCATCTTCGGGCAGGATCACGGCGACGGCCGGCTGGTGATCATCACCTGCACCGACTGGAACGGCTCCTCCTACGACAGCAACATCGTCGTGCGAGCACACCGCTTCAATAGCTTGCCCAAGCACAAGAAGTAGCGCCGAGTCGGCTCATCGTGACCAAGATCCGTGGCGACTGGGCGCGGCAGAACGAGCCGCCTCCGCCGGGGTGAAGGGACAAAACCGGCGACACGTCACCGAACCCCTCACCCGCGCCCGCCAGCACCTCACCCGAA
>NZ_JBHVGB010000024.1:0-50049 GCF_042801335.1 Nocardioides sp. NPDC057577
TGCCTGGTGCATGCGGGCCCCTCCGCGTGCGTCGTAAAGCGTTTGTAAATCCTCTGAGGGATTCCCGAGGGACCCGTTGACAGCGCCGAGATTCGCGCGGCAGAATCGTTTCACGCTACGCAGTAGTTGTGCAGAGTGAAACAACCGCCGCATGGCGGACCGTCGTATCTGAGCCCGGAATCTGCCCGGTTTGAGCGTGGGAGACATCAACGTGACGCGAATGAGCATCGAAACGACGCCGGTGGATCTGGCGTCCCTGGCGGACAGGCGAGCATCCGGCTACAGCCTGGAGGCGCCTTTCTACACCAGCTCGGAGATCTACGACCAGGATCTCGACGTCATCTTCGGCCAGCACTGGATCTTCGCTGTCGCCGAGGCGGAGATCCCGGATCCCGGTGACTACGTCACCATCGATGTGGGCGCCCACTCGGTCATCGTCGTTCGCGACGACGACGAGAACGTCCGCGCCTTCCGGAACGTCTGCCGGCACCGCGGGTCGCGACTGCTCGAGTCGGCCTGCGGCTCGATCGGCAACATCGTGTGTCCCTACCACCAGTGGACCTACCGGGTCGACGGCAGTCTCATCTTCGCCGAGTCGCAGGCGGACACGTTCGAGTACGACAGGTTCGGGCTCAAGCCGGTCAACGTCCGTGCTGTCGGCGGGCTGGTCTTCCTCTGCCTCTCCGACGAGCCGCCGGCCGACTTCGACGAGGTCAGCGAGTTCCTCGAGCCCTACCTCAAGCCCTACTCGCTCGCCTCGGCGAAGGTCGCCCATCAGACCGACATCGTCGAGGAGGGCAACTGGAAGCTGGTGATGGAGAACAACCGGGAGTGCCACCACTGCGACGCCTCCCATCCGGAGCTGGTGACGGCGTACTTCCCGATCAGCCGCTACGAGGCCAAGGATGTCCCACCTCGGATGCAGGCGACCTTCGAGCGCTACCAGGAGGCCCAGGTCGAGCTCGAGAAGGCCCGCGAGGCCATCGGCTTCCCCCACGAGGAACGCTGCGAGCTCGAGGGCCGGTCGACGGGGTTCCAGCTCTCCCACCTCCCGCTCGACGGCGCGGGCGCGTCGTTCGGACCGGATGGGCAGCAGCTCTGCGCGAAGCTGATGGGCTCCATCGAGGACCCGCGGTTCGGCGACCTGTCGCTGCACATGCAGCCCAACTCGTGGTTCCACTTCCTCGGTGACCACGCCGTCGTCTTCTCGGTGATCCCGCTCGCTGTCGACCGGACGCTGGTGCGGACGACCTGGCTGGTGAACCCGGAGGCCGTCGAGGGCGTCGACTACTCGGTCGAGTCGCTCACCTCCGTCTGGCGTGCCACCAACGACCAGGACCGCGTCCTGGTCGAGGGCACCCAGCGAGGAGTCGCGGACCCGGGCTACGTACCCGGTCCCTACTCGGCCGTCGAGGGTGAGGTCGATGCCTTCATCACCTGGTACGTCCAACGCGTCCGAGCCAACGCCTAGCCAGAGGTGGGAGGAGACATGACGATCTTGGAGACCGACATCCCCGCGGTGTCGGAGCCGAACTCGTTCGGCCTGCAGAACGGCCGCCCGGCCCCGGTCCGCAGCAAGCGGATGCTGGAGCCCTGCTGGGCCGAGAGCGACGTGATGGATCTGGTGTGCAGCCAGGTCCTGGCCGTCACCCATGACGTGAAGACCTTCGTCTTCACGACCCCCGAGCGACGTCCCTTCGACTTCGAGGCCGGACAGTTCATCACCATCCGGGTCGAGATCGACGGCGAGCTGATGACGCGCTGCTACACGATCGCCTCACCGCCGACCAGGCCCGACCGACTGGCGATCACGGTCAAGCGGGTCGCCGACGGCGTCGTGTCGAACTGGCTCCACGACAACCTCGAGCCCGGGGCGTGGATCTCGATGCACGCGCCGGCGGGTGCCTTCGTCCTGCCGGAGGAGGACGCACCGAAGTACCTGTTCCTCTCGGCGGGGAGCGGGATCACCCCGGTGCTCTCGATGACGCGGACGTTGTACGACCTCGGGTCCGAGGCGGACATCCTCTTCGTCCACAGCGCGCGTACGCCGGCAGACATCATCTACCGCGGTGAGCTGGAGGCGATGGCACGCCTGATGCCCAACCTGCGGGTGGTGGAGATCTGTGAGGGTGATGCCCCGACCGAGCGCTGGATGGGGCTGCAGGGACGCATCTCCAAGCCGGTGCTCGAGATCCTGGCCCCTGACCTCGGCGAGCGGGAGACGTTCATCTGCGGTCCCGCGGGCTACATGGCCGCGGCGAAGTCGCTGCTCGAAGAGCTCGACTACGACATGGGGAAGTATCACGAGGAGAGCTTCGACTTCGGCGCTCCCGAGGTGCCCGCCCCGACCGCCGCGCCGCCGATCGAGCAGGACTCCGAGGAGGAGGCCGCGGCCGGGTTCTCGGTCGAGTTCGCACGCAGCGGGCGGATGATCACGTGCGGTCCGGACGAGACCATCCTGGAGGCGGCGATGGCCGCCGGCATGCGGCCGATGGCCGCCTGTGGTCAGGGCATGTGCGGGACCTGCAAGGTGTCGATGCTCGCCGGAGAGGTCGATATGAAGCACAACGGCGGCATCCGGCCCAAGGAGATCGCCAACCAGAAGGTCCTGATCTGCTGCTCCAAGCCTCTGGGTGACATCCAGCTCGACTGCTGAGGAGGCGTACGCAGCACCGGTGGCTGTCAGGTCGCAGGCCTGGCAGCCACCCGGGCGTCAGAGGACCTGGCGGATCTCGCGCTCGAAGCCGCCGATGTGCGCGAGGGTGAGCTCCTCGGCCCGGTCGGCGTCGCCGTCGGCGACGGCGGTGAGGAGCTGGGCCTGCTCGACGACGTGGTGGGCCAGGTCGGGGAGCCGGTCGATCACCATCCACCAGATCCTGATGGCCAGGTTGTCGTACCTGATCAGGATGTCCTCCAGGTGGGCGTTACCGCTCGAGCGGTAGATCAGCCCGTGCGCGGCCTTGTCGACCTGCATCAGCGAGGTTCGGTCTCCGTCGCCGAGCTTGCCCTCGCCGATCTGGGCCGCGAGGGCGCGCATCTGCTCGCGTTGCTCGGCCGTCGCGCGCTCGGCGGCCGCGCGTGAGGCGTACGGCGCGAGCTGGCGGCGGATCTCGGCGATCGCGCTGAGCTCGGTCGCGTCGATCGTCGTGGCGAAGGTGCCGCGGCGAGGGAAGGAGTGGACCAGGTGGTCGGCCTCGAGGCGCTTGATCGCCTCGCGGACGGGCGTGCGGCCCATCCCGATGGCCGCGGCGATCTGGCCGTCGTTGATCGGCGCCCCCGGCCGGATGTCGAGCATCACCAGGCGCTCGCGGATGTACTGGTAGGCCTGCTCGGCGAGTGAGCCGGCGGGGGGACTCACCGTCGTTGCCAGGATCTCGTCAACCGTCATTGAGTCGTGCCCCACTTGTCCGTTCCGGCCTGAGCGCTTTTTACCATCTTAGACTGATACATCAGTCGCCGGGCAATGGCGTGCCGAACACCCGCAGCAGCCGCTCGGCCTTCCAGCCCGACTCGGCGTACTCCTCCTGCGCGGTCGAGTGGACGGTGATCCCGCCTCCCGTGCCGAGCTCCCAGGTGCCGTCGCCGGGAGTGGTGAGGCTTCTGATCACGACACCGAGATCCGCCCGGCCGTCGGGTGCGATCCATCCGAAGGCGCCGGAGTAGACGCCGCGCGGGCTGGTCTCGACGCTTCGGACGATCTCCATGGTCCGGAGCTTCGGTGCGCCGGTCATCGAGCCGGCGGGGAAGAGGGCGCGCAGGGCCTCGAGGCCGCTGACGCCGTCGCGCAACCGGCCGCGCACGGTCGTCACGAGCTGGTGGACCGATGCGTAGGACTCGACCGCCATCAACGACGGGACCGTCACCGACCCGGGCTCGCACACCATCGCCAGATCGTTGCGGAGGAGGTCGACGATCATCAGGTTCTCGGCGCGGAACCTCGGGTTCGACGCCAGCTGCCGGCGCAGCTCCTCGTCCTCGTCGGGGCACGTCGCGCGCGGGGTGGTGCCCTTGATCGGCCGGGTCTCGATCACCCGGTCCCGGTCGATCGTGGCGTACCGCTCGGGTGAGGAGCTGAGCAGTCGGACGTCGTGGTGCTGGATGAAGCCTGCGTACGGGGCGGGGTTGAGCTCGCGCAGGCGCAGGTAGGCGAGGGCCGGGTCGACGTCGTCCCGCACCTGGATCCGGTGGGTCAGGTTCGCCTCGTACGTGTTGCCGGCCCTCAGCTCTCGCTGCACCCGGTCGAAGGCTCGCGTGTAGGCGTCCGGGGTCTCGGCGACGGATCGCGTCGCCCGGTGTCCCACGGGACCCGTGGTCGGCGACCGGTCGAAGCCCGGCGTGCGCCGGGTGCGCATCCAGACCGCGTCGGGCATCGCGGGACCGTCCGTGCGGCTCTTCCGGGCCGGGAGGTCCGGGCGGCACGCGTAGCCGAAGTAGCCGACCCAGATCTCGTCCGGGGGCGTACGGGCGAGCTCGTCGCCGAGGACGGCGAAGATGTCGGCGCCGACCGGGCGGACGTCGTCACCGCGGTGTCGGAGGACCTCGCCGCGGGTGGCGTCGTAGGTGAGGGAGACGTCGTCGTCGCGCAGAGCGCCCATGATCGAGGCCCCCGTGATCGAGCCCCGGGTGGTCCCGGGGCCGGCGTCCAGCCAGAAGCAGCGCGGGTGGGTGCTCGCCATCTCGACGAACCGCTCCTCGGTCCTCATGCCGTCGCCGCGAGGAAGTTCGCGACCAGTGCGGCGCCGTGCTCGCTCAGGATCGACTCGGGATGGAACTGCACGCCCAGGTGTGGCAGCGATCGGTGACGTACGGCCATCACCACCGGCTCGCCGTCGCCGCCTTCGGTCTCGGCGATGACCTGGAGCTCGGGTGGGATGCTCGTCGCGGCGAGCGAGTGATAGCGAACCGCCGAGAACGAGGACGGTACGCCGGAGAACAGCGGGTCGCCGCGATGCCGGACCCGCGCGACGTCGCCGTGTGCGGGCGGGATCCGGTCGACGCGTCCTCCGTAGGTGGTCACGACGCCCTGCATGCCGAGACACACGCCGAGCACCGGGACCGTCCCGGCGCGGAGAACGTCGCCGCCGACGGCGAAGTCGCCGGGGTTCGCCGGGTGCCCGGGGCCGGGGGAGAGCACGACGTGGTCGAACCCGAGCACATGAGCCGCTGTCGTCGTGTCGTGCTGGACCACGGTCGGGAGCGCTCCGGTGACGCCGGCGATCAGGTGCACGAGGTTCCAGGTGTAGGAGTCGTGGTGGTCGACGACGACGATCCGCGGAAGAACGGCGTGGGTCACGGGCCACCTCCTGAAGACACTGTCGACAACTAGTATATCAGTGCTAGTGTCCCGCTATGCCGGAGCGTGCGAACCGAGTGGTGCGGCTGCTGAGTCAGCGCAGATCCAACACGGCCGTGCCGCCGTCGGATGCGGTGCTCGCCGAGCTCGGCCTGCCCGTCCGTGAGGTGGTGCCGCCGGCGACGGCGCACGTGCCTGCGGTTCGCGCGGGGGCGTTCGTCTTCACCTCGGGGCAGCTGCCGATCCGGGAGGGCGAGCTTCTCGCCACCGGCAGTGTCGGCGACACCCTCGGTATCGCCGACGGCCGGGTCTGTGCGCAGTGGTGCGTGCTCAACGCGCTCGCCGCGGTCAAGGGCGAGATCGGCGATCTCGGGCAGGTGAAGCGTGTCGTCAAGGTCGTGGTCTACGTCGCCTCGGGCGCGCTCTTCACCGACCAGGCTCTTGTCGCCAATGGCGCCTCGGAGCTCCTCGGCCGCTTGTTCGGCGACATCGGGCAGCACGCGCGCTCTGCGATCGGGGTCTCGGTGCTGCCGCTGGATGCGCCGGTCGAGCTCGATCTCGTCGTCGAGATCTGACCCTTGCTCGTGTGATGCATCACATATAAGGTGACTGGTATATCAGTGTCTGGCTGTGTAGCGCCCCACCGAAGTGCCGCCGCCCGGAGCCCTCTGTGGCACCGACAGATGCTGCTCATCCCAAGAGCCCTCGATCGGAGTGCGTCATGAGATCACCCACAGGTAGCGGAGACCTTTCACCGGTGGCGTCGCCACGCCACCGGTCCGTCAACCAGAGCCCGACCCATCCGGCCCTCGACTGCCCTCCCGATGAGACAGCCAAGAACAGCGGGGGTCTCGATCGCGTCGTCTTCGGGGTCACCGCGATCATCGCGGTCGGCTTCCTGGTCTGGGGATTCGTCAGCACGGATTCGCTGGCGTCGGTCTCGGGGAAGTCGCTGTCGTGGGTGATGGGCAACCTCGGGTGGCTCTTCGTCACTGCGGCGTCGACCTTCGTCGGCTTCGTGCTGTGGCTCGCCTTCGGCAGGTTCGGCAACATCCCGCTCGGCCGGGACGGTGAGGAGCCCGAGTTCCGCACGGTCTCGTGGATCACCATGATGTTCAGCGCCGGCATGGGGATCGGCCTCATCTTCTACGGTGTCAGCGAGCCGATCAGCCACTACATCTCACCCCCGCCGGGCTCTGTCGGCGACGGCCAGTCCGAGAAGATCCAGACGGCCATGGCCACGACCCTGTTCCACTGGGGGATCCACCCGTGGGCGATCTACGCCCTGGTCGGGCTCGCGATCGCGTACAGCGTCTTCCGCAAGGGCCGCGGTCTGCTGATCAGCTCGGTCTTCGAGCCGCTTCTCGGGCGTCACGCGCACGGCGCGGGCGGGAAGGTCATCGACATGCTCGCGATCTTCGCGACCCTGTTCGGGTCGGCGGCATCGCTGGGGCTGGGGGCGCTCCAGATCCGCAGCGGGCTCGAGATCGTCGGCGGGCTCGGCACGACCGGCAACGGCATCCTGGTGGCCATCATCGCCGTGCTCACCGTCGCCTTCGTCTTCTCGGCCGTCTCGGGGGTGGCCAAGGGGATCCAGTGGCTCTCGAACATCAACATGGTGCTCGCCGTCGGGCTGGCCCTGTTCGTCTTCGTGGCCGGACCGACCGTGTTCATCCTCAGCCTGGTCCCGACGACCGTCGGGTCCTACTTCCAAGAGGTCGCGATGATGTCGGCGCGCACCTCGGCCGAGGGGTCCGAGACCGCTTCCTGGCTGTCGAGCTGGACGGTCTTCTACTGGGCGTGGTGGCTCTCCTGGACCCCGTTCGTCGGCATGTTCATCGCCCGGATCTCGCGCGGGCGGACCATCCGCCAGTTCGTGACCGGGGTGCTGCTCGTGCCGTCGCTGGTGAGCCTGGCCTGGTTCGCCGTCTTCGGCGGCGCGGCCATCGACCTGCAGCTGGACGGGGTGGACATCGCCGGCGCGGGTGGCGTGGAGACCCAGCTGTTCACCACGCTGGAGTCCTTCCCGCTCGCGACGGTGGCGAGCGTGGTGGTCATGATCCTGGTCGCGCTCTTCTTCGTCTCGGGGGCGGACGCGGCCTCGATCGTGATGGCCACGCTCTCCGAGCGCGGCTCCATCGAGCCCAGCAAGCCGACCGTGATCTTCTGGGGTGTCGCCACGGGTGCGGTCGCTGCGGTCATGCTCCTGGTCGGCGGCTCCGACGCGCTGAGCGGGTTGCAGACGATCACCATCGTCGCGGCGGTTCCGTTCGTGCTGGTCATGGTCGCGCTGTGCGTCTCGCTGGTGAAGGACCTACGCGAGGACCCGCTGGTCGTCCGGGCCCAGTACGCTTCCAAGGCTGTCGAGCAGGCCGTCGTCTACGGGGTCTCGGAGCACGGTGACGACTTCGTCATCCGAGTCTCCCGCGATCCGGACGCGCCTGCTGACGAGTCGGCCGACGAGCTGGCTGAGGAAGAGGACGCGGAGCTGCCCAGGTCGGCCAGCTAGCTCGAGTCGCGAAAGGGAACGGGTGTGGTGAAGCGAGACGCGAACGGTGCGTACTCCGTGGAGGAACCGGTGGAGGCGCTCGGCGTCACCGAACCGAAGACCTGGGCGGCCGGTGTGCCGGCGGTGCGGAAGGCGCTCGAGTATTCGCTGACGCAGACGTCGGTGCGGCGTACGGCGCTCACGCTGTTGAACCTCAACCAGGCCGGCGGGATGGACTGTCCGGGGTGTGCCTGGCCGGAGCCGGGCCACCGGCACAAGAACGAGTACTGCGAGAACGGCGCGAAGCACATCGCCGACGAGGCCACCTCGCGCCGGGTGACGCGGGAGTTCTTCGCGCAGCACTCGGTCGCCGAGCTGGACGGGAAGTCGGACTACTGGCTCAACCAGCAGGGCCGGCTGACCGAGCCGATGGTCAAGCGGCCCGGCGCCACCCATTACGAGCCGATCAGCTGGGAGGACGCGTTCGCGACCATCGGCGAGGAGCTCAACGGCCTGGACTCTCCCGACGAGGCGATGTTCTACGTCTCGGGGCGGCTCAACAACGAAGCCGCGTTCCTGCTGCAGCTCTTCGCTCGCGCGTTCGGCACCAACAACCTGCCCGACTGCTCCAACATGTGTCACGAGTCGAGCGGCTCGGCGCTCAACGAGACCCTCGGGATCGGCAAGGGCAGCGTCCAGCTCGACGACATCTACAACGCGGACCTGGTGTTCGTGGTCGGCCAGAACCCGGGCACGAACCACCCGCGGATGCTGTCGGCGCTGGAGGAGACCAAGCAGCGCGGCGGCAGGGTGATCGCGGTCAACACGCTGCCCGAGGCGGGACTGATGCGGTTCAAGAACCCGCAGAAGGCCCGGGGCGTGGTGGGCCGCGGCACCCAGATCGCGGACCAGTTCCTGCAGATCCGCCCCGGCGGCGACCTGGCGCTGTTCCAGATGCTCAACCGTCGTCTGCTCGAGTCCGACCGGGACGCGGGCGGCGGCGTCCTGGACTGGGAGTACATCGCGGAGTACACCACCGGCTTCTACGCCTTCGCCGAGCAGGCCCGCGCGATCACCTGGGAGACGGCGCTCGAGGCGACCGGCCTGACCCGCGAGGAGATCGAGGCGGTCCACGAGCAGGTGCTGACCAGTCGCTCGGTCATCGTCTGCTGGGCGATGGGTCTGACCCAGCACAAGCACGGGGTGCCGACGATCCGCGAGGTGGTCAACTTCCTCATGCTGCGGGGCAACATCGGCAAGCCCGGGGCGGGGGTGTGCCCGGTCCGGGGCCACTCCAACGTGCAGGGCGACCGGACGATGGGCATCTGGGAGAAGATGCCCGACTCCTTCCTCGACGCGCTCGGTGCCGAGTTCGGGTTCGAGCCGCCGCGCAAGCACGGGTACGACTCGGTCGACGGTGTCCGGGCGATGCGGGATGGTCGCGCGAAGGTCTTCGTGGGTGTCGCCGGCAACTTCGTCCGGGCGATCTCCGACAGTGACGTCGCCGAGGCCGCGCTGAAGAGCTGCCGGCTGACGGTGCAGGTCTCCACCAAGCTCAACCGCTCTCACACGGTGGTCGGGGACACCGCGCTGATCCTGCCCACGCTGGGCCGCAGCGACGTCGACGTCCAGGCGAGCGGCGAGCAGTTCGTCACCGTCGAGGACTCGATGAGCTCGGTGCACGCCACCCGCGGCAAGCTGGCGCCCGCTTCACCGGACCTGCTCAGCGAGGTCGCGATCGTCTCCCGGCTCGCGCAGGCCACGATCGGTGAGCGCCACCGCATCCGGTGGGCCGACTTCGAGGCGGACTACGGCCGCGTCCGCGACCGGATCGCCCGGGTGGTGCCGGGGTTCGAGGACTTCAACGAGCGGATCAAGGAGCCGACCGGGTTCGTCCTGCCCAACCCGGTCAACTCCGGCGTCTACCGCACCCCGAGCGGCAAGGCCGTCTTCACGCGCAACGACCTGACCTGGCTGGAGGCCCCGCCGGGTCACCTGATCCTGCAGACGCTGCGCTCCCACGACCAGTGGAACACCATCCCGTACGCCATGGACGACCGTTACCGCGGTATCCATCACGCCCGGCGCATCGTGATGGTCAACCCGGCCGACATCGACGAGCTGGGGCTGGCCGACGGCGACCGCGTCGACATCATCGGGGTCTGGGAGGACGGCGTCGAGCGGCGCGCGCCCGGTTTCACCCTGGTCGCCTACCCGGCGAGCCGTGGGTCGGCGGCCGCGTACTATCCGGAGACCAACGTCCTGGTTCCGCTCGACAGCGTCGCCGAGGGCAGCAACACCCCGACGTCGAAGGGGGTCGTGGTTCGCCTGGCGCTCGCCGGAGCGGAGTCGGACTGACGCGGAGCCTGGCTGTAGATTCGTACCCGTGAAGAGGCCTCGAAGTTCCAACCGCTCCCCCTGGATCACAACGAAGGGTGGGCGGGCCTGATGGACAGTCAGACATTCCTCAGCATGGGGCTGGTGCTGGTCTTCGTGCTGGTCGGCGGGGTCTTCGCCGCGACCGAGCTGGCGCTGGTGTCGCTGCGGGAGAGCCAGCTGGCGGCGATGGCGCGGCAGGGGCCGCGCGGGGCGCGCGTGGCGGAGGTCGCGCGCAACCCCAACCGCTTCCTGGCGGCGGTGCAGATCGGCGTGACCGTCGCGGGGTTCCTCTCCGCGGCCTACGGCGGGTCGACGATCGCTCCCGACGTGGCGCCCTACCTCGAGCGCCTCGGCATGGGTGAGGCGCTCGCCCAGACCACGGCGCTGATCGTGCTGACCCTGTTCATCGCCTACCTCTCCCTGGTGCTGGGCGAGCTGGTGCCCAAGCGTCTGGCGCTGCAGAAGTCCGCCGGCATCTCCTTGGCCGTCGCGCCGGTGCTGGACAGGTTCGCCACCGTGATGCGGCCGGTGATCTGGTTGCTCTCGGTCTCCACCGATGCCGTGGTGAGGCTGCTCGGCGGCGACCCGAAGGCCTCGGCCGAGCAGGTCTCGGAGGAGGAGCTGCGCGAGATGGTCTCCACCAACCAGGACCTCGAGGAGGAGGAGCGGCGGATCCTCCGCGACGTCTTCGCCACCACCGAGACGACGCTCAAGGAGGTGATGCGCCCGCGCGGCGACGTCACCTTCATGCCCGCCTCGACGCCGCTTCCCATGGCCGCCGAGAAGGTGCGCGACCTGCCCTACTCCCGCTACCCGGTGACCGGCGCGGGCTTCGACGACATCCTCGGGTTCCTGCACGTACGCGACCTGCTCGGTGTCGCCCCGAGCGACCCGCGCACGGTTCGCGACGTCGCTCGTCCGGTGCTCGCCCTGCCGGGGAGCAAGCGGGTTATCCCGTCGGTCGCCACGATGCGCGAGGGCGGCACCCACCTGGCGATGGTCGTGGACGAGTACGGCGGCACCGACGGCATCGTGACCCTCGAGGACCTCGTCGAGGAGATGATCGGCGACATCCGCGACGAGTACGACCACGGCGAGGCCCGCATCCGCGACCACGATGACCTGTCCCGGATCGACGGTGCGATGACGATCGAGGACTTCGCGGACACCACCGGTATCGATCTCGAGGACGGCGGCTACGAGACCGTCGCGGGCTATCTCATCTCCCGGCTGGGCCACATCCCGCAGGTCGGGGAGGTGCTGGTCGTTCCGGGAGGCATCTTGGAGGTGGCCGCCCGGAACGGCAACCGGGTCACCGAGATCGCGCTGCGCCCCGAGGTGACACCTCCGGCACCGGAGTGAGGACGGTGCCGTCGGCGAGCCAGCGGTCCAGGTTGTCGAGAGTCAGCTGCTCCATGGCGGCCCGGGTCTCGACGGTGCCGCTGGCCAGGTGGGGGAGGAGGACCACGTTGTCGAGGTCCATCAGCTCGGCGGGCACCGCGGGCTCCTCGGCGTAGACGTCGAGCCCGGCGCCGGCGAGGCCGCCCTCGAGCAGCAGCTCGATCAGCGCCTCCTGGTCCACGACGGAGCCGCGCGCGATGTTGATCAGGTAGCCGTCGGGTCCCAGCGCCTCGAGCACCTTGCGGTCGACGAGGTGCTGCGTACCGCTGCCGCCGGAGGTGGCGAGGACCAGGATGTCGACGTCGGCGGCGAGCTGAGCGGGGGAGGCGGCGTAGGTGTAGGTGGAGCCGGTGACCTCGCTGCGGGAGTGGTAGGAGATCGGGCAGCCGAACGCCTCGAAGCGGGTCGCGATCGCCTGGCCGATGCGGCCCAGGCCCAGGATGCCGACCCGCTTGCCGGACACCTTGCGGGTCAGGGGGTAGGTGACGACCTCGGGCCAGTCGCCGCGGCGTACGAACCGATCGGCGGCGCTGAGGCCGCGCAGGGTGTCGATGGCGAGGCCGAGCGCGGTGTCGGCGACGCAGTCGGTCAGCACGTCGGGGGTGTTCGAGACCAGCACCCCACGCGCGGCTGCGCCCTCGACGTCGGTGGTGTCGTAGCCGACGCCGAAGTTGATGACGGCACCGAGCGCGGGCAGCTGCGCCATCAGCTCCGCCGGTACGCCGGTCCGGCCGGTGGTCACCACGGCACCGATCGAGGGACCGTGCTCGGCGAGGAACGCGGCCCGGGTGTCGTCGGCCGGCAGCACCAGGGAGTCGTAGCGGTCGGTGAGGGTGGCGGCCAGGGAGGGCTTGAGCGGTCCTACCTGGAGGATGCGGCGGGTCACGGTATCTCCTGTCGTTCGGGTGGCCGTCAGATGACGGTCTTGACGAGGGCGGTCAGCTCCGCCAGCTCCGGCTCGGTGAGGTCGGCCAGCGGGGGACGTACGGGACCGGCCGGACGGCCGGCCGCGGTGAGCCCGGCCTTGACGATCGAGACGCCGTAGCCGGCCCCGCGGTCGCGGATCGCGATGTAGGGGACGACGAAGTCACGGAGCCGGGCGAGCACCTCGTCGCGGTCGCGCTTGCGTACGGCCTGGTAGAACTCGACCGCCCACTGCGGCGCGAAGTTGAAGATCGCCGAGGAGTAGGTGCTGACGCCGAGCTCCAGATAGGGGAGGGCGTACGTCTCGGCGGTGGGCAGGCCGCCGACGTAGAGCAGGCGGTCGCCGAGACGGGCGTTGAGCGTGGCCAGCAGGTCGATGTCGCAGACGCCGTCCTTGAAGCCGATGAGGTTCGGGAACTCCTCGGCGAGACGGACGACGGTGTCGGCGTCGTAGCGGGCGTTGGCGCGGTGGTAGACGATCACGCCGAGCGAGGTGGCGGAGCAGACGCGGGCGACGTGCTCGTAGAGGCCACGACCCGGCAGCTCGGTGAGATAGGGAGGCAGCAGCAGGATGCCGTCGGCGCCGTCCGCCTCGGCACGCTGCGCCATCGCGACGGCCTGGGAGGTGCCGTAGCCGGCCGCGCCCATCACCGGGGTGCCGTCACCGGCCTCCTCGACGGTGGCCCGCAGGACCCGGGACACCTCGTCGTGGGTGAGCGAGAAGAACTCGCCGGTGCCGCCGGCGGCGAAGAGGCCGGCGACGTCGAAGCCGTCGAGGTGCTGCAGGTGCGCGCGGTAGCCGTCCTCGTCGAAGGCGTAGTCGGCGGTCGCGTGCGTCACCGGGAACGACAGCAGGCCGGCGCCGAGGGCGTCACGAATCTCGGTGGGGGAGTAGCGGCCCATGGGGTCTCCTCAAGGGGTTCGGCGACGTCGGAGATCCCGAGGCTAGGTAGCGATCGTGATACGCGTCCAACATCGTGACTGCATCGCTCGATGCCCTATGAGCATTGCCTGACGTGCTTGACGTCACACAAAACTCGCTCGTACGGTTCATCCACGAATGACAACGACGTCCACATATGCAGACGTCGCCGATCGACTGGAGGAACAGTCGCATGAACTTTCGTCCCTCGCTGCGGTCCCGTTTCGGTCTCGCAAGCGCCTCGCTCATGGCTGCCTCGCTCACCCTCTCGGCGTGCGGTGTCGCCAACTCCGACAGTGCCGGCGCCGCCGGCGACACGGTCCGGATCGTGCTCCCGCAGGAGCCGCCGACCCTCGAACCGTGTGATGCCAACCTGACCTCGACGGGCGTCGTCGTGCGCTCCAACATCACCGAGCCGCTGGTCGAGCGCGACCCCGCCTCCGGTGAGCTCCAGCCGCTGCTCGCCACCGAATGGGAGCAGACCGAGCCGACCAAGTGGACCTTCACCCTGCGTGAGGGCGTGAAGTTCTCCGACGGCTCCGCCTTCGACGCCGAGGCCGCCGCGCACTCGATCGACCGCGCGGTCAACGGCACCTTCGGCTGCAACGTCGAGGGGTACGTCTTCGGTGACGACGACCTCCAGGTCAAGGCCGTCGACGCCACCCACCTCGAGGTGACCACCGCCGAGACCGACCCGATCCTGCCGCTGCGCCTCTCCTTCATCGAGGTCGTGCCCGCCTCGACCAGCGACACCGCGAAGGTGCGCGAGCCGATCGGCACCGGTCCCTACAAGATCGAGGACTGGCAGAACGGCACCAAGCTGACCCTCGCGGTCAACGACACCTACTGGGGCGAGGCTCCCGCCTTCAAGACCGCGGAGTACCAGTGGCGTGAGGAGGGCAGCGTACGCGCCGCCATGATCACCAACAACGAGGCCGACATCGCCACCGGCCTCGCGCCGGAGGACCTCTCCGGCGACGCCGCGGTCCGCTACCCGAACAACGAGACCACCGCGCTGCGCTCGACCGGGACGTACGCTCCGCTCGACGACATCCGGGTGCGCCAGGCGATCAACTACGCGATCGACCGCGAGTCCATCGTCGACAGCCTCTTCGAGGGGTACGCCGAGGTCGCCTCGCAGCTGGTGCCCGAGGGCGTCGTGGGCCACAACGCCGACCTCGAGCCGTGGCCTCACGACCCGGAGAAGGCGAAGTCGCTCATCGCCGAGGCGAAGGCCGACGGGGTGCCGACGGACACCAAGATCCGGCTGATCTCCCGCAACGGCCTCTTCCCCAAGGTCGGCGAGACCGTCGAGGTCGTCCAGAAGGCGCTCGAGGACATCGGCCTCAACGTCTCGATCGAGATGATGGACACCGCCGCGTCGGTCGAGTACCAGTCCCGACCGTTCCCGAAGAACACCGGGCCGTACATCATCCTCGTCCAGCACGGCAACCAGGCGGGCGACGCCCAGTTCTCCGTCGACCAGTACATGCTCAGCGACGGCGCCCAGTCGACGTTCGGTACGCCGGAGTTCGACGCCCAGATCGGCGCCGCCGACAAGGCCGAGGGCGATGACCGCCAGACCGCGTTCGCCGACATCTTCGCCGACGAGCCGGAGACGGTCTCGCAGTTCGCCTACATCGCGCACATGACCGGGATCATCGGCGAGTCGGAGAACGTCGAGTACGAGCCCAACTCGGCGACCGGCGACGAGATGCGCGTGACCGAGATGAAGCCGGCCAAGTGAGCCCGGCCGCGACTCACCCGGGAGGCCGTCGATGGTGACGTTCCTCCGCAAGCGAGCCCTCACCTCGCTGCTGCCGCTCGTCGTGGTGCTGCTCGGGGTGTTCTTCCTGGCCCGCCTCACCGGTGACCCGGCCAGCCTGTACCTGCCGGAGAACGCCACCGAGGCCCAGAAGGAGACCTTCCGCGCCGTCAACGGCCTCGACCTGCCGGTCTGGCAGCAGCTGGTCGACTACCTCCAGGGCATCCTCCGCCTGGACTTCGGCACCTCGCTGAGCACGGGTGAGTCCGCGGCCGCGATGGCGTTGCGGGCCTTCCCCGCGACGCTCCAGCTGGCGATCACCACGATGCTGATCGCGGTCGTCCTCGCCGTCGTGATCGGCTCGTGGGCTGCGTACCGTCCGAACTCGCTGGCCGACCGGTTCGCGTCGTTCCTCTCGATGACCGCCGCGAGCGTCCCCGACTTCTGGCTCGCCATCATGGGTGTCTGGGTCTTCGCGGTGATGCTCGGGGTGCTGCCGACCTCGGGCGTCGACGCTGGACTGCTGTCCTGGGTCCTGCCGATCGCGGTGCTGCTGCTGCGCCCCGTCGGCGTGCTCACCCAGGTGGTGCGGGGCGCGATGGTGGCGGCCCTGTCGGCGCCGTACGTCCGGCTGGCGCGCAGCAAGGGTGCCGACAGCCGTCGGGTCGTCGCGCACCACGCCCTGCGCAACGCCGCCGCCCCGGCGCTGACCGTGGCCGGCGACCTGGCGGTCGGGCTGGTCAACGGTGCCGTGGTCGTGGAGTCGATCTTCGGCTGGCCCGGCATCGGCAAGCTGATGATCGACTCGATCACCGGCCGCGACTTCGCCATCCTGCAGGCGGCCGTGCTGCTCACCGCGGTGACGATCTTCCTGCTCAACATCGCCATCGACATCTGCTACGCCCTGCTCGACGCCCGTGTGCGCGACAAGGCGATGGTGTGAAGGAGGAGAACTGATGAGCACCAGCTACTGGCGGATGCTGCTGCGCGACAAGGTCGCGACCGTGGCCGCCGTGATCCTCTGCTTCATCCTGCTCGTCGCGGTCTTCGGGCCGGTCCTGCTCGGCAGCGAGGCCAACGCCCAGGACCTGACCCGAGGCAACAAGGCGCCGCTCGAGCTCGACGGCTGGCTCTACGTACTGGGCACGGACTCGCTCGGACGCAGCGTCCTGGCCCGGATCGTCGTCGCGACCCGGACCACCCTCGGCGTCGCCGTCCCCGCGGTGCTGATCTCGCTGGTCGTCGGCTCGGTGATCGGCATGTGGGCCGGCTACCACCGTGGTTGGCGCGAGACCCTCGTGATGCGGATCGCCGATGTGATCCTGAGCTTCCCGTCGCTGCTGATGGCGGTGGTCGTGCTCTACGTCTACTCGCCCAGCCCGCGCAACATCGTGATCGTGCTGGCGATCACCCGCATCCCGATCTACCTGCGCACCGCGCGGGCGGAGTCGGCCGAGCTGCAGAGCCGGGTCTTCGTCGACGCGGCCCGTACGTTCGGGGCGGGGAGCTTCAGCATCATCCGACGCCACGTCTTCCCGATCGTGCTGCCGACGCTGCTGACGGTCGCCACCCTCGACTTCTGCTACGTCATGCTCGCCGAGTCGTCGCTGAGCTTCCTCGGCATCGGCATCCAGGCACCCGACGTCAGCTGGGGCCTGATGGTGGCCCAGGGGCAGAACTACCTGCAGACCGCATGGTGGCTCTCGTTCTTCCCCGGCCTGGCCATCGTGATCGCGACGGTGTCCGCCGCCGTGCTCGCCGCGTGGGTGCGGCTGGCCACCGATCCCGCTCAGCGGTGGCGGCTCACCGTCCCGCGGCTGCAGCGTCGCCGCGCCACCCCGACCGTCACCGAGACTGTTATGGAGGACGCCCAGTGAACAGCGCTCTGACCGAGAAGGCCGTTGCCCTCGACGTCGACGGCATGAGCGTCGACATCCGCACGCCCCACGGTGTCGTCCGAGCCGTCGACAAGGTGACCTTCCAGGCGCGCCGGGGCGAGACCCTCGCGCTGCTCGGGGAGTCGGGCTGCGGCAAGTCGATGACCGCCACCGCGGTCGTCGGCCTGCTGGAGCCGGTCGCCGACGTGACCGAGGGTGCCGTCCGCATCACCGGCGAGGGTGGCACGACCGATCTGCGGACGGCCTCGGCGAGGCGCCGGCGCGACATCGCCGGCAAGGAGCTGGCGATCGTCTTCCAGGACGCCCTCACCGCGCTCAACCCCGTCTACACCGTGGGTACGCAGCTGGCCGAGCCGTTCCGGATCCACCGCGGCCTGTCCAAGAGAGCCGCCCGGAAGGAGGCCATCGAGCTGATGCGCCGGGTCGGCATCCCCGAGCCGGAGGTCCGGGTCGACTCCTATCCGCACCAGTTCTCGGGCGGCATGCGGCAGCGGCTGCTGATCGCGATCGGCGTCGCGCTCTCGCCGGCGGTGCTGCTCGCCGACGAGCCGACCACCGCGCTCGACGTCACGGTCCAGGCCCAGATCATGAGCCTGCTCAAGGACCTGCGCGAGGAGCGCGACATGGCGGTCGTGCTGATCACCCACGACCTCGCCCTGGTCTTCGAGCAGGCCGACCGCGTCGTGGTGATGTACGCCGGCAACGTGGTCGAGCAGGGCCTGGTCGAAGAGGTCTTCGGTGCCCCGAAGCACCCCTACACCGCAGGCCTGCTGGAGTCGGTGCCCGTGCATGCCGAGCGCGGCACGGAGCTCAAGTCGATCGGCGGTTCGCCGCCGGAGCTGGCCGCGATCCCGGCCGGCTGCGTCTACCAGGACCGCTGCCCGATCGCGCGCGACCGCTGCCGCGAGGAGCGGCCCGCGGCCCGCGAGGTCGCCCCCGGCCACCTGTCCGCCTGCCACTTCTCCGACGAGGTGAACCGATGAGCGACGATGCACCCCTTCTCGAGGTCCGCGACCTCACCAAGATCTTCCCGGTACGCCATGCCGGCAAGCGCAAGGAGCTGCGCGCCCTCGACGGCGTCACCCTCGACCTGCACCGGGGCGAGACCCTCGGGCTGGTGGGGGAGTCCGGCTGCGGCAAGTCGACCCTGGCCCGCACGCTGCTCATGCTGGAGACCCCCGACGGCGGGTCCGTACGCTTCGACGGGGTCGACCCGACCACGACCAGGGGTGCCGACCTGCTCGCGTTCCGGCGCCGGGTTCAGATGGTGTTCCAGGACCCGTTCGCCTCGCTCAACGCCAGGATGTCGGCCGGCGACATCGTGAGCGAGCCGTGGCGTACGCACACCGGTCTCCACAAGACCTCGCGTGAGCGAGCGGCCCGGGTTCGGGAGCTGCTGGACCTCGTCGGGCTGCGGCCGGGCGACGCCGGGAAGTATCCGCAGGAGTTCTCCGGTGGCCAGCGGCAGCGGCTCGGGATCGCCCGTGCGCTCGCGCTCGAGCCCGACGTGATCGTCTGCGACGAGCCGGTCTCCGCGCTCGACCTGTCGGTGCAGGCACAGGTGCTCAACCTGCTCAACGACCTGCAGCAGGAGCTCGGGGTGGCGTACCTGTTCATCTCGCACGACCTCTCGGTGGTGCGGCACGTGGCCGACCGGGTCGTGGTGATGTACCTCGGCCGGATCGTCGAGCAGGGCGAGACCGAGTCGACGTTCGAGCGTCCCCAGCATCCCTACACCGGGGCGCTGCTGTCGGCGGCGCCCTCGCTCGACCACGAGCGCCGGCGCGAGCAGATCATCCTGTCCGGCGAGATCCCCTCACCGCTCAACCCGCCGTCCGGCTGCCGGTTCCGGACCCGCTGCTGGAAGGCGACCGACGAGTGCGCCACCGCGCTCCCGCCGCTCGCCATCGACCCGGTCGACGGCGCTCACACGGCCGAGTGCTTCCATCCGCTGGGGGCGGAGGAGCAGGAGCTGGCCGCGGCCCAGGCGGGCTGATGGGGCTCTCGCTCGGGTCCTTCGCGCTGGTCGCCGTCGCCGTCGCCCTGGCCTCGGCGCTCCAGGCCTCCATCGGCTTCGGTATGGGCATGCTCGCCGCCCCGGTCGTCGCCCTGGTCGATCCCGGGCTGCTGCCCGGCACGCTGGTGATGCTCGCCTTCGTGGTCACGGTCATGGTCGTCGTCACCGAACGGCAGCACATCGACCTCGGCGGCACCGGCTGGGCACTGTTCGGCCGGGTGCCGGGGACGATCGCAGGAGCGCTGCTCGTCGCGGTGCTGCCCGAGCGGGGTCTCGCGCTGATGCTTGCCGGCGTCGTGCTGCTCGGTGTCGCGCTCAACTCGCTGGGCTGGCAGCCGCGGCCGGTGCGGCGCAACCTCGTCACCGCGGGTGCGGCCTCGGGGCTGCTCGGCACCGCCACCTCGATCGGCGGGCCGCCGATGGCGCTGGTCTGGCAGCAGAAGCACGGCGCCGGGCTGCGCAGCTCGATGAGTACGTTCTTCCTGGTCGGCTCGGCGCTGTCGTTCCTCGCGCTGGCCGCCACCGGGTCGGTCGACCAGCGCACCCTGCTGGTCACCGCGGCGCTGGTGCCCGCCCCGTTCCTCGGCTGGGGGCTGTCGCTGCTGCTCAACAAGGTGATGTCGCCGGTGCGGTTGCGGCGTACGGCGATCGGGGTCTCGATCTTCGGTGCCGTCGTGCTGGTGGTCGACCAGCTCCTGGCCTAGTTTCGGCTCACCGGGTTGCGCAGCGGCCGGCCCTCGGCCAGGGCGTCGACGTTGTCGGTGATGTCCTGCGCACGCTGGCCGAACACCTCGACGGTGTGACCCGACTGGTGCGGGGTCAGCACGACGTTGGCCAGCTTCGTGAAGTCGAGGTGCGAGGGTGGGGGAGCGTCCGGGTCGCGCGGGTTGCGCCACCAGACGTCGATCCCGGCGCCGGCGATCGTGCCGGCGGTGAGCGCGTCGTGCAGTGCCTGCTCGTCGACCACCGGACCTCGGGCGACGTTGACCAGCACGGCGCTGGACCGCATCATGGCCAGGGCGGTGGCGTCGATGAGCCCGCGGGTCTCCTCGCTCATCGGGACGGTCACGACGACCACGTCGGAGGCGGCCAGCAGCTCGTGCAGGGCGGAGTCGGGGCCGACCCAGTCCAGCTCGACGCCCTCGGGCACGGGCGCGTCGGGGTTGCGGCGTACGGCTCGGACCTTCATGCCCAGTGCGGAGCCGAGGCGGGCGACGCTGGAGCCGATCTCGCCGAAGCCGACGATGCCGAGAGTACGGCCCGCGAGCACGCCGCCGAAGGGGTAGTCGCCCGACACGAGCACGTTGCTCCACACGCCGCTGCGCATGTCGGCCTCGGAGCGAAGGACGCCGCGCAGCAGCATCATCGACACCATCATCACGTGCTCGGCGATGGAGCGGCCGTGATGGTAGGTGTTGGCCAGCCGTACGTCATCGGACAGCGCCTCGAGCGGGATCTTGTCGACGCCGGCACCGGTGACGTGGACCAGCCTGAGCCGGGGCATCGAGGCCAGCAGCTCCGGTGTCGCCGGTGTCGCCGAGGAGCAGACCAGCACGTCGGTGGTCGGGGCGACTTCGGCGATCCGGGGGTCGTCGCCCCACGCGAACGTCCACGCGTGGGGCGAGTCGCCGTTCCGGGTCAGGACGTCGGTGAACCTGGCCATGATCGGCTCGGTCACGAGCACGTTCAGCGGCGGGGGCAGGGGAGTGGAGGGCACCCCCGCATTCTGTCAGCGTCTACATCCGTGGACAAGGTCTCCATATGAAGTCAGGACCAGGTGAGGGAGTTGCGGATCGGCCCCACCACGCGGACGATCCGCTCCGCCGCCTGGCGCAGTGCGGCGATCACCTCGGCCTCGCGCTCGGGGGTGAGCCGGGCGATCGGGATGGAGGCGCTGATCGCGTCCGAGACCGCCTCGTCGTAGTCCAGCGCGACCGCGATGCAGCGCAGCCCGAGGGTGTTCTCCTCGTTGTCGACCGCGTAGCCGCGCAGGCGGGTGGCCTCGAGCTCGGCGGTGAGCGCGCCGCGGTCGGTGAACGTGTGCGGCGTGAGCGGCGTGAGGTCGGCCGGCAGGTGGTCGTCGACCTCCTCCTCGGGCTGCGCGGCCAGGACCGCCTTGCCCAGGGAGGTGGAGTAGGCCGGGAGCCTGCGGCCGACACGGCTGTATGGGCGCAGGTACTGCGAGGACTCGCGGGTGGCGAGGTAGACCACGTCGGTGCCGTCGAGCCGGCCGAAGTGGAAGGTCTCGTCGAGCTGCTCGCGGAGCTCGACGAGGAACGGGGTCACCTGGGGGAGGTAGGGGTCGGTGTCGAGGTAGCTGGTGCCGGCCAGCAGAGCCCGGATGCCGATGCCGTAGAGCGTGCCGGTCTCATCGCTGCGTACCCAGCCGTGCTTGGCGAGCGTGCGGAGCAGTGCGTGCAGGCTGCTGCGCGGCACCCCGAGCGCCTCGCTCAGCTCGCGCAGCCGCACCGGGCGGTTCTGGCGCGCGGCGAGGAACTCCAGGATCTCCACCGTGCGGGCGGCGGACTTCACCTCGCGTACGCCTCCGGTGGTTGCTTCGGGCGCGGCAGCGTCGTTCATGTCCGCAGGGTAGTCCGCGGGTCAGATGCCCGTCCACGTATGAAGATCGTCTTCCGGCTCGGGGCCAGTGCGCAGCCGCTTCTGCCACGTGTCGTGGTCCCAGGTGGCGGGTGCGGTGCTGCGTACGAACTGCTCGACGGTCATCACGAACCGGCCGGGGTCGGACCGGAACGGGAAGTGGCCGGCGCCGTGGAACACGTCGAGGGATGCGTACGGCATCGCCAGCCGCGCCTGCCCGGCGTGCCGGAAGGGGACGACGCCATCGCGGTCGCCCCAGATCATGAGCGTCGGGATGTTCTCGACCAGGTAGCTGCGGTCGAGCATCGTGACGACCTGGCCGTGCCAGTCGACGACGGCGCGCAGCGTCCGGGCGAAGGCCTGTCGGGAGCGGGCGTCGGGCAGGGCGTCGACGATCCGGATCAGATCCGTGGCGTCGACGCCGAGGTCGTGGTCCAGGCGGCGTAGCAGAGCGAGAGAGGCAGACAGCCCGGTCCGCGAGATCGGCAGCCGCAGCAGCTGGAGCAGCTCCGGCGCCAGCGGCAGGGTCGCGAGCCGCAGCCAGGTCGAGACACCCCGCCCGGAGCCGCCGTTGGAGACCAGCACGACCCGCTCGACCAGATGTGGGTACTGGTAGGCGAGCTGCATCGCGACGCCGCCGCCGAGCGAATGGCCGACGAGGGTGACCCGCTCCACGTCCAGCACGGCCAGCAGGTCGCGCATGCCGTTGGCGAACCCGCCGATCGAGTAGTCGGCGCGTGGCTTGTCGGAATCGCCGTGACCGAGCAGGTCGGGGGCGATGACCAGGTGGTTCTCGGCGAACAGGGGCAGCACGTCGTCCCACGTGCGCGAGCTGTCGCCGATGCCGTGGATGAACATGATCGCGGAGCCTTCGCCGCCGGTGCGAAAGGCGCGCTTGTATCCGTGGATCACCCGTGACTGCTGCGCTATCGCCCGCGCCATGACTGCACGCTAGCCGCCATCGGTTTCGGGCATGTTGCGGCTGTGCCGCGACGGCGCGCCGGACAGGGCCGCCCGGTGAACCGGGCGGCCCCTGTGGTTGGGCGGAGTGGGGGATCAGGGATCGATCACGATCGTGCAGGTGACGGTGCGTGAGGGCGAGTTGAGCTCGATGCCCTCGTGGGTCACCGTGTCGTCCCATCCAGAGGCGGTGCCGGTGTCCGGCGTGGTGCCGGTGTTCTCGCAGGTCATCGACGTCAGGCTGGTCTCGCCCGAGCCGCCGTCACGGAAGTTGACCTGGATGTCGGCCAACGGCGGGTTGGTGAAGGTCGCGACGGCTGCGCCGGTCGGCTGGTTGTCGTCGCAGTCGGTCCCCGTGACGACCGTGACCGTCTGTGCGCCACCCGGTGCGTCGCCGTAGCCCGGCGGGGGTGACGTCTCGGTCACGTCGTAGTCGCCCAGCGAGAGTCCGGAGACGCAGACCTCGCCGACGTCGGCATCCTCGTCGCCGGCGCCGTTGTCGGTCACACTGGCGCCGTCGTAGGCGAAGACCGCTCCGGCGTTGGTGACCGCCCCACCCTTGGTGCTGTTCTTCAGGATCTTCAGGGCCCCGAGCTGGAGCTGGTTGGTGTAGGTGCAGTCGAGTACGTCGGTGTCGCTGTCGATCGCGAAGGTCACCGTCGCGCCGTTGATGCTCGGTGTGACTCCGGTGCTGGCATTGCAGTTCACGCTGACGAATGCCCAGTCCGGTGGGATCACGTTCTCGACGACCGTGTAGCCGGTGCCGAAGAGCACGGTCTTGCCGTAGTCCTTGACCCCGTCATCCTTGAGCGTGAACGTGTTCGCCGAGGCGGGATCGGTGCCGAACGCCTTCGTGTAGCCGAAGTCGGTCGCGTTGGGGTCCTCGTCCGGGATCGTCTGCTTGCGGATGATCACCTGGCCGCAGTTCTGCAGGTTGATCCCGACAGGTGCCACGAAGTCCTTCAGCTGTGAGGTGAAGGAGTCCGAGGAGCGGCTCTTCAGCATCGCGCTGCCGAACGACGCACACTTGTTGGGCTGGAACAGGAGCCGCAGGTCGATCTGCGCCTCCCCGAAGGTCCGCGCCTGCTTCGAGCCCGAGGCGATCAGCCCATCGGAGTCCGCGGCCGGGATGGTCGAGGAGTTGATGGTGCCGGCCGCACACGGAGCGCCGCCGCAGGTGGCGGAGGGGGCGTCCAGGTCGGTGGTCGGACCCCAGGCGCTGCCGGTCCACCGGCGAGCGGTGATGTCGGCCCGGGAGCCGCCTTGGTCGATGGCGTACTCGATGAGCAGGTCACCGGCGGTGCGGACGACGTTGGGGCCGGATGCGCACTTGGTGCTGGACTGGTTGAACTCGAAGTCCATCAGTGTCGTTCCGCTCGGATCGCTGACCCGGCTCCAGGCGAGGTTCAGGAACCCGGGATGCGTCCCGGTGCCGGCCTCGCGGTAGACGTGGAAGCTCAGCAGGTCGCTCTTGTTCGGCGGGATCGAGTCGGTGACCTCGCCAGGACAGGAGGTGTCCTCCTTGACGCCGCCGGCGTAGGAGTTGTCGCCGGTGCCGTTGACCTTGTCGGTGGCGCGGACCTCGTTGACGTTCGCCCAGTCGAGCGAGGGGGCCGGGTCGTCGACCTTGAGGTTGGCGTCGACGTCGATCTCGAAGTTGCTGCCGGCGAGGCTGGCCTCGGGGTGGGACGCCGAGGCTCCGGTGGAGACGAGTGTCGTGAGTACGAGGACGGTGGCGCATAACGCCGCCAGCCTCTTGAAGTGCCTCGATTTACTGACGCGAGGCATGCGTGGGCTCGAAATCGAGCGCATGGCGTGTCCCCTTTCAGAGACCTCGCGGTCGCTGTCTACGTGGTGGGGCGGGGCCCGCTTCCCAGATGCGGGGCTCCGTCGGCGCGTGTGGCTGCGGCCTGGACGGATGTTTGTTTCAGCGGAGGAGGGCGTCGGTCCCGGGGATGCTCGACGCGCGGTCCTCGTTATCTGATCGTTATCCCACCCGGGGTATCGGCGCATGCCGAAGATCGGGTATCTCCTCGGCCGATGCCACCGTGGATCAGTGCTCGCGGGGCGACGTGGCTCCGTTCGGTTCGCGGAACATCATCGAGGCGGCTCCTCGGACGAGTGCTGAGACCTCGTCGGGGGAGCCGGCCTCGATAGCGCCGCTCGCCGCGAGCATCGCGAAGCCGTGCACGAGGGCCCAGGCGCCGAGCTCGGTCACCTCGGGAGGGACCTGATCGGCATAGGTCGTGGCGACGCGCGCGGAGCTGCTCAGGCCGGACCAGGTCCGCTCGCGCGGCTCGGCGACGGAGGGGTCCTCGGCGTCGTACAGCTCGGGTCGGAACATGACCTCGAAGTGGGCGCGGTGCTGCAGCCCGAAGCGCACGTACGCGACGCCCAGCTCGGCCATCGACCCCGCCGGGACGGCCTCGAGATCGTCGGCGAGCATCGTGAAGCCCTCGGCCGCGAGGGCGGTGAAGACACCTTCCTTGCTGCCGAAGTGGTGCGCCGGCCCTGCGTGCGAGACGCCGGCCCGGCGGGCGAGGTCGCGGAGGCTGAGGGCCGAGGGTCCGGACTCGGAGATCGCCTCGACGGCGGCGTCGAGGACGGCGCGACGCAGGGCGCCGTGGTGGTAGCGGTCCGCAGGCATGGGACGAGTCTAGGGACGAAATCTAGTCATTGACAAGATCCAGGTCGTCGCGCCAGTCTTGTCACTGTCAAGTTTCTGGACGAAAGGAGGAACGCATGGCTCCGCTGCTGATCCTGTCGATCGTCACCATCGTCGTCCGCGTCGCCGGGCTGGGTGGTGAGAGGTCATGGGCGCGCGCCCTGCGATACGGGCTCGCCGCGATGTTCACGGCCACGGGCGTCGCCCACTTCGTGGGGATGCGGGACGAGCTGATCGCCATGGTGCCGCCGGCACTGCCCGAGCCCGGGCTGCTGGTGACGGTCACCGGTGTGCTCGAGCTCCTGGGTGCCGCCGGGCTGGTGTGGCGGCGTACGACCCGGGCGGCCGCGATCGCGCTCGGGCTGATGCTGGTCGCGATGTTCCCCGCGAACGTGTACGCGGCGACCCACGGCCTCACCACCGAGTGGCTCGACCACCTGGTGCCGCGCACGATCCTGCAGATCGTCTTCCTCGCCGCGACCGCGGTCGTCGCCCGTGGTCACCGGTGGCGCGGCCCGGCCGGCTGAGGCCCGGTCTCAGGCCATCGATCCGTGCGCCTCGGTCATCGCCTCGTCGACGCCATAGGTCGCGAGCCGCTTGCGCAGCACCCGGAGGGTGTAGGCGTCGAACGGCGCGTGGAACCGGCCGGAGCAGGCGCGGGTGACCAGGACGTAGCGGCCGAGGACGAAGGGCGCGGTCGCGGCGACGAGGGCACGGTCCAGCCGACCGAGATCGACCCCCATCGTGCCGCTGCCGCGGCCGAAGGCCTGGGTGAAGAAGGTCTTGCTCCAGGCGAGCTCGACGCGGTCGGCGACCCGGTCGTAGGGCGTCCGTCCCGGGCGGAGATAGGCCGCGAGCGTGGAGCGCACCAGCTCCCCGCAGGTGGCGTCGTCGAAGTCGTGCCGCAGCGTCGCCGCCCGGGCGTGGAAGACCCGGACGATGCCCTCGGGGTCGGCGGGCAGGAGGTCCTCGGGCAGCCCCATGAGGAAGCAGCGGTAGCGGACAAACTCGTGGATCGCCCGCTCGTGGGCGGTCCACTCCGTGCGGCCCTGGCGCACCGCGGCCGTGGCCAGGATGTAGATCGGGATCATGCCGGCGGGCATCTGGTCGACCTGCGGGACGGGGACGCCGTAGACCTGCTGGTCCCACTTCGCCGACCGCTTGAGCGCGTTGTAGCGGACGACGGAGTGCATCAGGCGTACGTGTGCGGTGGTCTCGAAGCCGACGCCGAAGCGGTCGAGGGCGCCCGGCAGGGTGGTCACGGCGAAGAAGCTGCTCGTCTCGATGACGCGCCGCGCCGCCCGCTTGTCGGAGAGCGCGCCGGTCAGGGCCATCGGCAGGGCGGCATAGGTGTTGATGAAGGTGGCGAGGAACGCGCCACGGATGATGAACGGCGCGAACAGCGCCGCGCTGACCCGGGAGTGCCGCGCGCCCTCCTCGACCAGGTCCATGTCGAGCCAGTCCGGCACGACCTCCATGGACGCGATGAACCTCCGCAGCTCCTCGGGCGCGTCCGGGACGGCTCCGACGCCCTCGCGGCAGGCGGTGGACAGCATCCGGATCAGGCCCTTCATGCCGTGGTCGTCGACCAGGGCGGCGTACGGGTCGGCGACGACGTCGCCGAGCATCGTCGCGGAGTGCATCAGCTCGACGACCTTCTCGTCGGCGAGCAGGCCGGCGCGGTCGTCGACGCCCCGGGGCAGCGAGGACCGTACGTCCAGGTCGGTGGTGAAGCGGTGGGGCGTCGCGGACAGGTCGACGTCGCCGTACATGTGCGGCTGGAGGATGGCCTGGGAGCGGACCCGCTCGGCCAGCTCGGGGTAGTGGCTCGTCGTCATCATCCTCAACTTTCAGTCTGTTAGTTCCTATCTGACAGGTTGAAAGTTAGGCTGTCAAGCAATGAGTTCCACAGCCACCCGCAAGCGCATGACCGGCCAGGACCGCCGCGAGCAGATCCTCGACGTCCTGCTCACGATCGTCGACGCCGAGGGGTTCCATGCCGCCACGCCCAACCGGGTCGCGGAGGAGGCCGGCGTGACTCGGCCCGTGCTCTACCAGCAGTTCGGCGACATGGCCGGGCTCTACGTCGCCCTCGTCGACCGCGAGTTCGCCCGTGCCGGGAAGCAGTTCGCCGCCGGGGTCGCCGCGCTGGACCTGTCGGACCCGTCGACCGTCTTCGTGGGGACCTTCCGGGTGGCGCTCGACTCGATCGCGGAGTCGCGGGCCACCTGGCGGCTGTTCCTGTTCCCGCCGCAGGGGGCGCCGCCGGCGCTGCACGCCCGGCTCGAGGAGTCCGAGGCCGTCGTACGCGCCTTCCTCCGGCAGGGGCTGGAGTCGGTCTTCCCGAGCACCCCCGACCCGGAGCTGGTGGCCCGTCTGCTGCACGCGTCAGGACGGGAGCTGCTCAGGATGCGGCTCGAGGATCCGGCCGAGGCGACCGAGGAACGCCTGATCGCCCTCGTCGAGCACCAGGTGGGGCTCCGCCTCGCGGCGCTCGACTGAAGGCGATCAGGCGTCAGGGGTCAGCGCGCGGCGGGAACCGCCGCGGGCTCGTCGGCCGCCGCCTCGGCGGTCTTGCGGCCGAGCAGAGCGCGGGAGCAGAACAGCGAGATCACGGTGGTCACGACGCCGAAGGCGACCGGCACCACGATGCTGCCGGAGGTGTCGAGGAGCCACTGCAGGATCATCGGCGTGGTCCCGCACAGGGCGCCGGAGAGGCCGTAGGTGACCGAGATGCCGGTGTAGCGGACCCGCGCCGGGAAGGCCTGGGCCAGCATGCCGGCCATGATCGCGTAGAACATCACGTCGGGGATGGTGGCCAGCACCGCGCCGATCATCGCCAGCGTCCAGTTGCCGGTGCTCATCAGCACGAACATCAACGCGAGCGCCGGGATCTCGAGGCCGAGCAGGACGGTGACCAGGGTGCGCGGGTTCCAGCGGGTGGCGAGCACCGCACCGAACGGCTGCACGAAGAACTGCACGAGGCTGGCGATCAGGATGATGGTCAGGAAGGAGTCCTTCCCGAAGCCGAGGTGGGTGGTGGCCCAGGAGAGCGCGAAGGTGTCGCGAGCGTAGACGACCACGAAGACGCACAGGATGCCGAAGACGCCGAGGGTCAGCTCGCGGGAGTTGCTCCGGAACAGCTCGATCACCGGCACCCGGACGACCTCGTTGCGCTCCTGGAGGTCCTTCATCGCCGGGGACTCCTCGAGGCTGAGCCTGATCACGAGCCCGACCACGACCAGCGCGGCCGACGCCAGGAACGGCAGTCGCCAGGCCCATTCGAGAAGGGCGTCGTCGGGGAGCAGGCCGGTGACGGCGAGGAAGCTGAGGGTGGCCAGGATCCGGCCGGCGGGGGAGCCCTGCTGAGCGAAGGCGCCGAACAGGAAGCCGCGGTCGGGACGGGTGTGCTCGGTCGCGATCAGCACGGCGCCGCCCCACTCACCGCCGACGGCGAGGCCCTGCAGCAGCCGGAGGATGATCAGCAGCACCGGCGCCGCGGCGCCGATGGCCGCGTGCGTCGGCAGCAGCCCGACGCCGACCGTGGTGACGCCCATGAGCAGCAGGGTCAGGATCAAGGAGCGCTTGCGGCCGATCCGGTCACCGAGGTGGCCGAAGACCACACCGCCGAGCGGCCGGGTCAGGAACCCGACGGCGAACGTCGCGAAGGAGAGCAGGGTCGCAACCGCGGGCTCGGCGTTGCTGAAGAACAGTGGCCCGAAGACCAGAGCGGACGCGGTGCCGTAGATGTAGAAGTCGTACCACTCGATGGTGGTGCCGACGAACGCGGCGATGCCCGCCTTGCGGGCCATCCGTTCGTCGGGGACGCGCGTTGACTGGGTCATGGGGACTGCTCCTCCGGGAATTGTGTGTCGTCACGCACCGGGCTGTGTGACCGCGTTCACACTAAGAACGATCGCCATTGCACGTCCAACACCAAATGTAGATGGCATTGATATCGCCTGTGGGCCTAATCGGGCTCCGGGCATGCCGAAGCCGCCGATCGTCCGCAGGGACGACCGGCGGCACTCGTGAGGCGTCAGGGAAGGACCAGGGTGATGCTCTCCGCGACGCAGACCGGTCGCTCGGCCCCTTCCGCCTCGACGGTCCAGGCGACCAGCACCTGGGTCCCGGCCGGGACCGCCCGGACCTCCTTGATCCGCGGCGTGGCCCGGATCTTCGTGCCGACCTGGACCGGTGCGGGGAAACGCACCTTCTCCAGGCCGTAGTTGAGCCGGGCCGAGCCGGCCGCGATCGTGTAGAGCTGGGTGGAGAAGCCGGGCAGCATCGACAGGGTGAGGTAGCCGTGTGCGATCGTGCCGCCGAAGGACGAGGCGGTGGCTCGCTCGACGTCGACGTGGATCCACTGCTGGTCACCGGTGAGCTCCGCGAAGCGGTCCACGCGTTCCTGGGTGATCTGCACCCAGTCCGTGGCGCCGAGCTCCTCGCCGACAGCAGCCTCGATCGCCTCGATCGCCTCGATCGAGGTGAACGTACGCATCAGGCGATCCGCTCGAAGACGGCGGCGAGGCCCTGGCCGCCGCCGATGCACATGGTCTCGAGGCCGTAGCGCGCCTCGCGGCGGTGCAGCTCGCGGGCGAGCGTGCCGAGCATCCGTACGCCGGTGGCGCCGACGGGGTGGCCCAGCGAGATGCCGGAGCCGTGGACGTTGGTGCGCTCGAGGTCCTCGTCGGTGAACTTCCACTCGCGCATCACCGCCAGCGCCTGGGCGGCGAAGGCCTCGTTGAGCTCGATGACGTCGATGTCGGCCATCGTCAGGCCGGCTTTCGCGAGGGCGGCCTCCGTGGCGGGGACCGGGCCGATGCCCATCACGTCAGGACGTACGCCGGCAGCGGCCCAGGACACGAGCCTGACCAGCGGCCGCAGGCCGAGCTGCTCGGCCACCTCGGCGGTGGTGACCAGGCACATCGCGGCGGCGTCGTTCTGGCCGCTGGCGTTGCCGGCGGTGACGGTCGCCTCGGGGTCGGAGGAGCCGAGGATCGGCCGCAGCCTCCCGAGCGACTCCATCGTGGTGTCGGCGCGGGGGTGCTCGTCGGTGTCGACGACGACATCGCCCTTCCTCGACGGCACGGTGACCGGCACGATCTCGTCGGCGAAGGCGCCGCTCTGCTGGGCGGCGACGGCGCGCTGGTGGGAGCTGACGGCGAGCCGGTCCTGCTCCTCACGGCCGATGGAGTATTCGCGCCGCAGGTTCTCGGCGGTCTCGAGCATGCCGCCGGGCACCGGGTGGAACCGGCCGCCGGGGGTCTGGCGGCCACGGGTGAGGCCGTCGTGGATCTGCACGCCGCTGCGCGCGCCGCCCCAGCGCATGTCGAGAGAGTAGAAGGCGACGTTGCTCATCGAATCCGCGCCGCCGGCGACCACGATCTCGCTGGCGCCGGAGGCCACCTGCATCACCGCGTTGGCGACGGCCTGCAGCCCGGAGCCGCAGCGACGGTCGACCTGCTGGCCGCCGACGGTGACCGGGAGCCCGGCGTCGAGCCCGACCACGCGGCCGATCGCCGGTGCCTCGGCGTTGGGGTAGCAGTGGCCGAGGATGACGTCGTCGATCCGCTCCGGGTCGATGCCGGTGCGGGCGAGCAGGCCCTGCAGCGCGGTGACGCCGAGGTCGACCGGGCTCAGGTCCTTGAAGACGCCGCCGTAACGGCCGATCGGGGTGCGGACGGGCTCGCAGATGACCACGTCGCGGGAGGTGTCGTTCATGGGTGGATGCCTTTCAGGGGGTTGCGGTCGCCAGCTCGGCCGTGAGGCCGGCCAGCGCGGTGCCGTCGGGGCGCCGCAGCGCCACCTCGGCGGTGTCTGGGGTGGGCGCGTCGATCCGCACGTGTGCGGGGTCGCCGCAGAACAGCGGCGCGGTGTTGCGATGCCGTAGGCGGCGTACGGCCTGGTCGGGGTGGGCCAGCCGGATCGCCTCGGCGAGCACCAGGGTCGAGAGCGGGCCGTGCACGACCAGCCCGGGATAGCCCTCGACCCGGGTGGCGTAGGGCCAGTCGTAGTGGATCCGGTGCGGGTTGGCGCTCGCCGCGCTGAACCGCATCAGCAGCGTCGGGTCGGTGACGAAGCGCCAGCCGTCGGCCTCGGGGACCAGCGGAGCGCCGGCGGGGTCGACGACTGCCGGCTCGGGATCCGGGAACGACGATGGCGCCGGTGCGGCGTCGCGGTAGATCAGGTCCTGCCGTTCCTCCACGAGCAGGTCGTCGCGCTCTTTGTCGACCAGGCGGATGAGCACCTTGACGACCGCCAGCCGGCCGCTGCGGCCGTCCTTCTCCTCGACGGAGACGACCTCGGACTCGCGGACGACCTCGGCACCGACCCGGAGGTCGCCGTGGAAGGTCACCTCGCCGCCGGCGAACATCCGCCGGGGCAGGTCGATCGGCGGCAGGAAGTCGCCGCGGCGCGGGTGGCCGTCGACGCCGATGACCGAGGACACCGGCCAGCGCGGGAGCGCGACCCAGTGCCACAGCGGCGGGAGTAGGTCCCCGGCGGCCGGCACCGGAGTGCCGCTGTCGAGGAGCGCACCGAGGGCGGCGACCGGACCCGCGTCGAGGGTCTCGGTCGACGTCACCCGCCGCGGCCGCCAGGTCACATGAACCTTCCGCCGGTCACCTCGGCGACCGTTCCGGTCATGTAGGAGGAGAGCGAGGAGGCGTAGAAGAGGGCGACGTTGGCGATCTCGGCCGGTTCACCGGCGCGGCCCATCGGGATCTCGGCCATCTTCTCGTCCCAGATCCGCTGCGGCATCGCCTCGGTCATCGCGGAGCGGATCAGGCCGGGCTGGATCGCGTTGACCCGGACGCCGTGGTGGGCCATCTCCTTGGCCGCGGCCTTGGTCAGCCCGACGATGCCGGCCTTCGCGGCGGAGTAGTTGGTCTGCCCGACCATGCCGACCTTGCCGGAGATCGAGGAGATGTTCACGATCGCGCCGGACTTCTGCTCGCGCATCCGGGCGGCGGCGAGCCGGGTGCCGTGCCAGCAGCCCTTCAGGTGCACCGCGATGACCTGGTCGAACTGGTCCTCGGTCATCTTCCGCATGGTCGCGTCGCGGGTGATGCCCGCGTTGTTGACGACGATGTCGAGCGAGCCGTACGTCGCGACCGCGGTCTCCAGAGCGCGCTCCACGTCCTCGGCGCTGACCACGTCGCAGGCCACGCCGGTGGCCACGTCCGGACCCAGCTCCTTGGCCGCGGCCTCGGCGGCGGCGCCGTCGAGATCGGCGAGCACCACCCGCGCCCCCTCCGCCACGAAGCGCTCGGCGACGGCGAGACCGATGCCCTGGGCGCCGCCGGTGATCACCGCGGTGCGGTTGTCGAGAAGTGCCATGTCAGTTCTTTCCCTTCTGGTCGCGCGCCACCAGCTGGGCGGCGATCACGTTGCGCTGGATCTCGTTGGTGCCCTCGCCGACGATCATCAGCGGGGCGTCGCGGAAGTAGCGCTCCACGTCGTACTCCTTGGAGTAGCCGTAGCCGCCGTGTACCCGCACCGCGTCGAGGGCGACCTGCATGGCCGCCTCGGAGGCGAAGAGCTTGGCCATCCCGGCCTCCATGTCGGCGCGGTCGCCGGCGTCGAGGCGCTCCGCGGCGTCGAGGGTCATCAGGCGGGCCGCGCGCATCTTGGTGCCCATCTCGGCGAGCAGGTTGCCGACCGACTGGTGCTTCCAGATCGGCTTGCCGAAGCTCTCCCGGGTCTGGGCGTAGGAGAGCGCGTCGTCGAGCGCGGCCTGGCCGACGCCGACGGCGCGGGCCGCGACCTGGATCCGGCCGACCTCGAGGCCTCGCATCATGTGGCCCCAGCCTCGGTCGGGGACGCCGCCCAGGACCGCGGTCGCCGGGACGCGCATCTTGTCGAAGCTGAGCTCGCAGGCCTCGACGCCGCGGTAGCCGAGCTTGGGGATCTTGCCCGAGACGGTGAGCCCGTCGCCGGGCTCGACCAGCACCACGCTCATGCCCTGGTGCGCGGGCTTCGCCGAGCGGTCGGTGATGCAGAGCAGCCCGATGAGGCCGGCGTGCTGGGCGTTGGAGATCCAGGTCTTCGAGCCGGTGATGACCAGGTCGTCGCCGTCGGCGTCGGCGAACGTACGCATCCCCTGCAGGTCGCTGCCGCCGGACGGCTCGGTCAGGGCCATCGTGGCGCGCAGGCTGCCGTCGGCCATCCGGGGCAGGTAGGCCTCCTGCTGCTCCGTGGTGCCGAAGTGGCGGACCAGGTAGCTGATCACCGAGTGGCCGCCGATCGCGCCGGCCAGGCTCATCCAGCCACGGGCGAGCTCCTCGGTCACCCGCGCGAAGCAGGCCGTGCTCACGTCGACGCCGCCGTGCTCGGCGGGCACCAGGAGACCGAAGAAGCCGAGCTTCTTCATCTCCTCGATGAGCTCCGCGGGATAGATGTCGTCCGCCTCGAACTCGCGCACCCGGGGGCGTACGCGCTCGTCGACGAAGTCGGCGACGAGCCGGACCATGTCCTGCTCGTCGGGGGTCAGGCTGCTCATGACTCTGCTCCTGGGGTGGGTCGGGTGAGGGAGACGATGCGGCGGGCGCGGGCGACGACGGGGGCGTCGGCCATCCGGCCGTCGACGAGGGCGACGCCGTCCTCGGTCGCGGCGGCCAGGACGCGCTCGGCCCAGGCGACCTCGTCGGGGGTGGGTGCCAGGGCCGCGGCGGCCGGGGCCACCTGGCCGGGGTGGATGCAGAGCTTGCCGGCGAACCCGAGGGCGGCCACCGCGGTGACGTCGGCGGTCAGCCGCTCGTGGTCGCGTACGTCGCCGGTGACGCCGTCGATCGGGCCGGCCAGGCCGCCGATCGCGGAGGCGAGGACCAGGTTGCCGCGCGCCGGCGCGAGGGCGGGTGCGTGGTCGGGATCGACGCCGAGCTCGGCGGCCAGGTCGTAGCTGCCGAAGGCGAGGCGTACGACGCCGGGGGAGCGGGCCAGGTCGATCGCCCGGGCCACCCCGAGCGCGGTCTCGACCAGGGCGACGACGGCGGAGCCGGCGGAAAGACTCGCCACGAGGGCCGCCACGGTCTCGGTGCTGTCGGCCTTCGGCAGCACCACGGTCGTCGGAGTGCCGAGGGCTGCCAACGCGGCGATGTCGGCGTCGTGCCAGGCGGAGCCGGCGGCGTTGACCCGCACGGCCACGGTGACCTCGGCCCGGGGGAGCCAGTCGACGACGTGGCCGCGGGCCGCGTCCTTGGCCGCCGGGGCGACCGCGTCCTCGAGATCGAGGACGACCACGTCGGGGCCGGCGGCAGCAGCCTTGGCGAACCGCTCCGGCCGGTCGCCGGGCACGAACAGCCACGTGCGTGCGGTCTCTGCCGCGCTCATCGGGCCACCACCTCGCGGGTGCCGATGACACCGCGACCGATCAGGTCCTCCAGCCTGTCGGTGGGCAGCCCGAGGACGCCGGCGAGCACGTCGCCGGTGTCCTGTCCGACGGCGGGCGCCGGACGGGGCGCGCTCCGGTGGCCGTCGACGGTGACCGGGGCGCCCGGGGCGAGCAGGTCGCCGACGCCGGGCTGGGTGATCGTCGAGAACAGCGGGTGCTCGCGCAGCAGCCGGGCGTCGTCGGCGGCGAGGTCGCGGAAGCTGCGGTAGGGCGACCACAGGATCCGGGTCTGTGCGAGAGCCTTCGTGACGTACGCCGTGTCGTGCTGCTCGAACCAGGCGGCGACCAGGCCGCCGAGCACGGTGCGGTGCCGGAACCGCGTGCCCTCGTCGGAGAAGTCGGCGTCGAGCGCGCGGGCGAGCGCGGCCACCGCGTCGCCGAGGCCGGTGATGCCCAGCAGGTCCGACCACTGTCGCGGGGTGAGGGCCACCAGCATGAAGCGGTCGCCGTCCGCGGTCGTGAAGTCGCGGCCGAAGGTGCCGTAGACGTGGTTGCCGATCGAGCCGCGCTCGCCGGCCGGCCGCAGCTGCGCCTCGGCGAGGTAGCCGAGGTTGCCGGCGACCGCGAGGGCGACGTCCTCCAGCGCGACCCGCACCTCGGCGCCCTCGCCGGTGACCGTACGCCGGCGCTCGGCGGCCAGCAGGCCGGTCGCGAGGTGGAGCCCGGCTGCGAGGTCCCAGGCCGGGACCACGCCGTTCACCGGTGCCGCATGCTCCTCCGGGCCGGTCACGAGCGGGAATCCGGTGCCGGCCTGGACGGTGTAGTCGACGGCGGTCCCGCCGTCGTGGCGGCCGGTGAGGAGCACGTGGATGACGTCGTCGCGGCGGGCGCGCAGCGCGGCGTACCCGAGCTCGGTCCAGCGCTCGGTGTTGGTGACCACAATGCCGCCCGACGGGCCGCCCGAGACGACCAGGTCGGCGACCAGCTGCCGCCCCTCCGGGTGGGTGCAGTCGACGGCGATCGCCTTCTTGCCCGGGTTGAGCCCGTTCCAGTAGAGGCTGGCGCCGTCGTCGCTGAGCGGCCACCGAGTGCGGTCCGGTGCGCCCTCGAGCGGCTCGACGCGGATCACCTCGGCGCCGAGCTGAGCCAGCGTGGTGCCGCACAGCGGCGTGGCGACGAAGCTCGACACCTCGATGACGCGTAGGCCGGCGAGCGGGGGGTCAGCGGTGGTCATGGAGCACCCTTTCTGTGGCGGGCTCGGAGGACGGGGCCGTGGGACCGGCCATCGCCCAGGTCAGGGCGACGGCCGCGACCGGCACGCCGTAGACGAGCGAGAGATTTCCGGTCGGGTAGGCGATCGCGACCCAGGAGTAGCCGATCGCGAGGCCGGTGAAGCGGAGCATGTTGTGGAGCCCGAGCGCGACCCCGTCGGCGGCCGCCGGCGAGGTCATCAGGCCGAGCGCCGAGGTCGCCTGGACGACACCGATCGCCGAGCCGGTCAGCACGAGCGCGGCCACGGTGAGCCCCACGACCGTGCCGGACCCGGAGGCGGTCGCGGCCAGCGGCAGCGCGAGCAGGCCGAGCGCGAGCAGCACCAGCCCGCCGCGCAGGGTGCGCCGGGCGGTGAACCGTTCGGTGATCCGGGAGGAGAGCGGTGCGGCGAGCGTCATCGCCAGGGCCAGCGCGAGCATGGTGATGCCGATGTGTCCCGGTCCCAGGCCGAGGTCACGGCCCAGGTGGAGCGGAGTGGCGACGATCGCCACGCCGAGGCTGCCCATCACCGTCCCGGCGGCCATCGTGCTCGCGACGAACCTCCGCTCGGTGAGGAGGCCGGGTGGTACGAAGGGGCCGGCGCTGGTGCGCCCGAGCTGCGCGTGGACGACCAGGGCGAGCACGCCCACGGCCGCCATCCCTGCCGCCACCGCGACCTCGCCGTGCTGTCCCAGCCAGCTGACCGCGCCGACGAGCGCGCCGACCCCGACCAGGAGCGTCGCCATGCCGCTGACGTGGAGCGGGGCGTACGAGGCGGGTACGTCGGGCACCACCGTCAGGCAGAGCACCAGCAGCACGGCGCTGAGCGAGGCATGGGTGAGGAACACCCACCGCCAGCCGAGCGTGTCGGCGACCAGGCCGCCCAGCGGTGGCCCGAGCGCCTGGCCGACGCCGATCGCGGCCGCCCAGGCGGCCATCACCCGCGCCCGGTCACCGGCCCAGTGCCGGCCGAGCACCTGCTGGATCGCGGGCGGCACCGCCGAGCAGGCGACTCCCTGCAGGGCACGCATCACGACCAGGAACCCGAGCCCCTGGCTGAATGCGGCGCCCGCCTGTGCGGCCACCATCAGCAGCAGCGACCCGGCCAGCACGCGCCGGGAGCCGAACCGCTGGCACATCCAGCCCGAGATCGGGGCGAAGACGACCATCGCCAGGGTGAAGGCGCTGACCGCGAAGACGATCCCGCGCGACGAGGCCCCGATCGCGTGGGCGATCACGTTGATCGGCGCGCTGATGATCGTGCTCGACAGGGTGCCGAGCGTGGAGCACGCCAGCAGGGCGACGTACGCCGACCGGCGCGGCTCGAGCGGGACGGAGGACGTGCTCATCGGAGGTAGAGCCGCACCGTGTCGATCTCGTCGCGGAGCAGCCTGACCTCCTCGACGGTGGGCCGGTCGGTCTCGCGTACGTCATCGGCGACCGGGATGTCCCACCCGGTCGCGGCGCGGACCTCGTCGACGGTGAGGCCGGGGTGGACCTCGCTGATCTCGAGCTCGCCGAGCTTGTCGGGGCGGCGCAGCACGGCCATCGGGGTGATCACGGTCGAGACCCCGTGGCCCGGAGGCACCATCCGCGGGTCCTCCTGATGTGCCCGCACCGGGCTGGGCGAGGTGCAGAAGTCGAGCTGCGCCGGCAGGGCGCCGGGGTCGTGGCGACGCAGCACGACGACGCACTCGCCGGCGTTCGGCATGATCTCCGCGGCGCCGCCGGCACCGGGGAGCCGGACGGTGGGCTTGTCCCACTCGCCGATGAAGCTGGTGTTGAGGCTGCCCCAGCGGTCGACCTGGGCCGCGCCGAGGAAGCCGACGTCGACGTGGCCGCGCTGGAGCACGTAGCCGAACAGCGCGGGCATGCTCAGCACCGCCGCGGCTCCGGAGACCAGCACCGAGTCGGCGATGCCCTCCGCCAGTCCCTCCGGCTGCGCGCCGCAGATCCCCGACTCGTAGACCAGCTCGACGTCGGGGTTCACAGTGCGCCGGGCCAGGTCGACGGCGAGCGTCGGCAGCCCGACACCGGCGAAGACGCGGTGCTTGCCGACGAGCTGCCGGGCGGCGACTGCCGCGAGGAACTCGGTGCTGGACGGAGCCACGTCCGAGAAGGTCATGACGCCTCCTGGGCGACCCGGCGGCCGAAGTCGACGGGCTGCGAGAGGCGGGGAGCGACACCGAGCCCGGCCCAGCGCTCTGCGCCGAGCTTGTCGAGATACGCCTCCCGGTCGGGGACGCCGTGCACCCACTCCTCGAGCCAGCCGAGCACCGCCTCCCGGTCGCGGCTGATCGGCGTCCACTCCCGGTAGAAGGCGTTGTCACGGTCGTAGTGGCCCTGCGTGTAGGACGGATGGGCGCCGCCGGGGCACTCCACCACCGCGGTGACCGCGTGCGAGGGCAGCACGGTGCGGTTCGGGTCGGAGCGGACCACGTCCTCCTCGACGATCTCCTCGACGGTCACGATCACGGTCTCGGCCGCGTACGCCGCCTCCTGCTGGGCCCCGACGATGCCCCACATCTGGACGTTGCCGGAGCGGTCGGCGCGCTGGGCGTGGAGGATCGTCACGTCCGGGCGCAGCGGTGGCACGACGTAGATGTCGGGTCCGCCGTAGGGATCGGCGACCTTGCGGATCAGCGGGTTGAGCTTCGGCAGATCGCTGCCCGCGTACGAGCGGAGCGGGAAGAACGGCAGCCCGGAGGCGCCGGCCTGGTAGCGGCAGACCATGCCGTAGTGGCTGTACTCCTCGACCTCGAGCGGCTTCGGGTCGGCGTTCTCCACCCGCCGCCGGACCTCGTGCAGGGAGCCCGCCGAGCCGCTGGCGAAGAACGAGGCCACGAGCTTCGAGACGCAGCCGGCGGCGATCATCTGGTCGGCCAGCAGGTCGGGGGTCATCCGGCAGAACGTCAGGTCGCGACGGCCTTGCCGGATGATCTCGTGGCCTGCGGCGAACGGGATCAGGTGACCGAAGCCCTCCAGCGCGACCGTCATGCCGTCGCGTACGTGGGCGGCCACCGCCGAGGTGAGATCGGTGACCTTGTCGGGCGCGGCCATGGGTGCTCCTCGGGGCGGGCAGGGGGTGGTCAGTGGTCCCAGCCTGCCGCCAGCCGCATGCCGAACTCCAATACTTCTTCCGCCGCTCACTGTTGACGGATACGTATGAATAGTTCGAGACAGATATCGAAAGTGATGACAAACGACGGCACAATGAGCCGGGTGGACCATGCCTCTCCTGCTGCCGACACCCGTGCCGCCGTGACCCTCGACGAGCTGCTCGACCTCCTCGACCTGAGCTGCGTCGACGAACCGACCGGCCGGGTCGGTCATTGGATCGGGCAGCCGCAGCAGCATCCCGCCGGCAGGCTCTTCGGTGGCCTCCTCCTGGCTCAGGCGCTGGTCGCCGCAGGCCGTGGGATCGGGGCCGACCAGCGGATCATCAGCCTGCAGGCCGACTTCATCGGTGGAGTGCCGACTGACCGGCCGCTGCACTGGGAGGTCACGGTCGTCTCGGACGCACCATCGCTGGCGACCCGGCGCAGCCGGCTGCTCGACGACGCGGGGGAGGAGCTCTTCGGCGCGGTCACGCGGTGGGCGACGGTCCGCGCCGATCTGCCCTCCTACAGCTCCATCCGGCCAGCGCCCGCGCCCGACCCCGAGACGCTGCCGGACCACTCCGACAGGTTCGGCTCCGACGAGCGGATCCCGCCCTGGTGGCGACTCCGGCGACCGATCCACTTCCGGCACGCGGTGGCCCCGCCGTACGTCACCGTCGCCGAGCCCGCCGAGCCCGCCGACCGGCAGACGACCTTCTTCCGAGCAACCGGCCCGCTGCCTGACGACGCGGTCCTCCGGGCGGCGCTGGTCGCCTACGTGAGCGACATGAGCATCCTCGAGGCGTCGTTCCTGGCCCTCGGGTCAGCACGGCACGAGCCAGGCGCCCGGATCCTCAGCCTGACCCATGCGCTGACGTTCCATGCCGCCTCCGACCTGACCGAGTGGCACCAGTTCGACTGCCGGGTGGAGTCGATCGCCCACGGGCGTGCCCACGGCGTCGGTGCGCTGTTCGACGCGGCCGGTCGCCATGTGGCCACCGCGTCGCAGGTCGGTCTGGTGAAGGTCTCGACCGACCGCTGACCAGGGCTCAGGCGGGCAGGTCGTTCGGCAGGTCCGGCGTCGGCAGCGCCTCCTCCGAGGCGCGCAGCACCGCGCGCAGCGCCGGGCTCCGGTCGTCCTGACGCCAGGCGATCTGCTGGAACGTGGGGCGGTCGCACTCGGTGATCCGGACCACCTCGATGCCGGTCTGCACGACGTTGGCGAGCGCGGTGTCGAGCGTGAACGTGACGCCGACCCCCGCCGCGACCAGCGCGACCGCGGTCCAGCTGTCCGGCGCGGTCTGCACGATGTTCGGTACGAAGCCGGCCTGGGAGGCGGTCTCGATGAAGGCGTCACGCACGCTGGAGCCCGGGTCGGCGGGCAGCGCGACGAACGGCTCGTCGCGGCACTCCGCCATGCTGACCTGCTCGCGGCCGGCCAGCCGGTGGCCTGCCGGAACGGCGAGCACGTAGTGCTCGACGGCGATCACGCGGTGCGCGAGCCCCTGGGGCTCGATCCGCCACCGGGCGATCGCCAGGTCGAGCTCGCCGTCCTGCAGCGAGCGCAGCGCCTCGTAGTTGTAGGTGGTGCTCTGCAGGATGAGCTCGATCCCGGGATGCTGCTCGCGCACGATCCGGCCGAGCTGTCCGACCAGCACGTGGGAGGAGGGGCCGGCGAACCCGATCCGGACCCGCCCGGTCTCGCCCCGGCCCGCCGAACGCACCGCCCGGCGCGCGGTGCGCATGCCCTCGAGCACCTCTTGGGCAGGTCGCACCAGGGCCTCGCCGGCCGACGTCAGCCGGACGCTCCGGGTGGTGCGGTCGAACAGCTGGGCGCCGAGATCGCGCTCGAGCTGCTTGATGGTGCGGCTCAGCGGCGGCTGGGCGATGTGCAGCCGCTCGGCCGCCCGGCCGAAGTGGAGCTCCTCGGCGACGGCCAGGAACGCTTCGAGGTGGTGCAGGTCCATAGGGGCAACTCTTGCATCATTGGGAACAATCGGCCAAGCATTAGGTATTGGACGAGCATAAGAAGTCGCGGGATGCTTTCTTCCATGACCACCGACCTGCTGCCGCTGGACGGCATCACCGTGGTCGCCCTCGAGCAGGCCGTCGCGGCCCCGCTCGCCACCCGCCACCTCGCGGACCTCGGTGCCCGCGTGATCAAGCTGGAGCGGGTGGGCGAGGGTGACTTCGCCCGCAACTACGACCACGCGGTGCACGGCCTCGCCTCGCACTTCGTCTGGCTCAACCGCGGAAAGGAGTCGGTGGCGCTCGACCTCAAGTCGCCCGACGGCGCCGAGCTCGCCCGCCGGCTGGTCGCACGAGCCGACGTGTTCCTGCAGAACGCCGCGCCCGGCGCCGCCGAGCGGCTCGGGCTCGGCGCGGCGGAGCTCGCCGAACGGCACCCTCGGCTCGTCGTCGCCGGCATCTCGGGCTACGGCACCGGCGGCCCGCTGCGGGACCGGAAGGCGTACGACATGCTGATCCAGGCCGAGTCCGGGCTGATCTCGGTCACCGGCACCCCGGAGACCGCGACCAAGACCGGCGTCCCCAGCTCCGACATCGCCGCCGGGCTCTACACGAGCCAGGCGATCGTCGCGGCCCTGTTCCGCCGCGAGCGCACCGGGAAGGGCGGCATCGTCGACGTGTCGATGTTCGACGCGACCGTCGAGTGGCTCGGCCACCCGATGTACATGCAGATGTACGGCGGCCGGCAGATCCCCCGGATGGGGCTCAGCCACGCCTCGATCGCACCGTACGACGCCTACCCGACCGCCGACGGGGAGATCCTGATCGGCGTCCAGAACGACCGCGGCTGGCGGGCGCTGGTGACCGACGTCTTCGAGCGGCCCGATCTCGTCGAGCATCCCCGGCTGGCGACCAACCCGCTGCGGGTGGAGCACCGCGAGGAGTGCGACGCGGTCGTCGCCGAGCACACCCGCGGCTTCACCACGGCCGACCTCGACGCCCGGCTCGCCGCCGCCGGTGTGCCCGCCGCCCAGATCAACGACATGTCCGGCCTGGTCGACCACCCGCAGCTCACCGGTCGTGACCGGTGGCGCGAGGTCGACACCCCCTCGGGGCCGGTCCGTGGCGTCCTGCCGCCGATGACGTTCCGTGACGTCGAGCTGCCGATGGGCGCGATCCCCGAGCTCGGTGCCCACACCGATGCCGTCCTCACCGAGCTCGGCCTCGACGCCGGCAGCATCGACCGGCTGGCCGCTGGCGGCGTGGTCGGCCGGCCCAGTGACGTACCCGTCCCCGCGCCCTGACCCGGCCCTGACCCGGCCCGAACCCCTCGCACGAAGGAGCAGCACCCATGGAGCCCGACGAGTTCACCTCGATCCTCGACGCCGTCCGCGCGTTCGTCCGCAAGGAGGTCGTCACGGCCGAGGACGAGATCGAGGAGACCGACCAGATCCCCGACCGGATCCGGCAGCAGGCCGCGGCCATGGGGCTGTTCGGCTACGCCATCCCCGAGGAGTACGGCGGTCTCGGCTTCACCATGTCCGAGGAGGTCCGGCTGGCGATGGAGCTCGGCTGGACTACTCCGTCCTTCCGCTCGATGTTCGGCACCAACAACGGGATCGCCGGCCAGGTGCTGGTCAACTGCGGCACCGAGCGGCAGAAGCAGCAGTACCTGCCCGGGCTGGCCAGCGGCGAGCTGGTCGCCTCCTTCGCGCTCACCGAGCCCGAGGCCGGCTCCGACCCGAGCGGCCTGCGCACCCGCGCGGTGCGCGAGGGCGACGAGTACGTCATCAGTGGGCAGAAGCGCTTCATCACCAACGCGATCTGGGCCGACCTGCTCATGGTCTTCGCCCGCACCGGCGATCACAGCGAGGGTGCGAAGAACATCTCCGTGTTCGTGGTGCCGACCGACACCCCCGGCGTCACCATCGGCCCGCGCGACCACAAGATGGGCCAGCGCGGCGCGGTGACCTCCGAGATCTTCTTCGACGGCGCCCGGGTGCCCGCCGCGAACCTGGTCGGCGAGGTCGAGGGCGAAGGCTTCTCCGCGGCGATGCGGTCGCTGGCCAAGGGCCGGCTGCACATCGCCGCGCTGACCGTCGGCCTGGCGGACCGATTGATCGAGGAGAGCTTGCGTCACGCCACGACCAACGGCCAGGGCGGCCAGAAGCTGGCGGAGTTCCAGCTGATCCAGGCGATGCTCGCCGAGAGCCGGACCGAGGCGTACGCCGGTCGCGCGATGGTCCTCGAGGCCGCCCGCAGCTGGGACGACGGCAGCGACCGGCGCACGGCACCGTCGCTGTGCAAGCTGTTCTGCACCGAGGCGGTCGACCGGATCGCCGACCGGGCGGTCCAGATCCACGGCGGCCTCGGCTACATGCGCGAGGTGCCGGTCGAGCGGTTCTACCGCGACGCGCGGCTGTTCCGGCTCTACGAGGGCACCAGCGAGATCCAGAAGCTGATCATCGCCAAGCAGATGGTCAAGGAGTTCCAGGGATGAGCTCGGAGCGCGGCAAGGCGGTCCGGGTCGAGGACCGTGGCCACGTCCGGATCCTCACCCTCGACCGACCCGAGCGCCGCAACGCGCTCGACCTCGCCGACCGGCTGGACCTGCTCACCGCGCTCCGGGACGCCGAGGTGGAGGCGCGTGCCGTCGTCCTGACCGGTGCGGGCTCGGTGTTCTCCGCGGGCGGCGACATCCGGTCGATGTCGCAGGACCGCGACGTCGCCCGGCAGCGGCTGGAGGTCGTCAACGCCGTCGTCCGCCAGCTGGTCACCGGCGACCTGCCGCTCGTCGCGGCGGTCGAGGGCGGCGCCTACGGCCTCGGCCTCGCCCTGGCCGCAGCCTGCGACCTGGTGGTCGCCGGCCGCTCGGCGACCTTCTCGACGTCCTTCGGGAAGATCGGGCTCGGCCCCGACACCGGTCTCGCCTACACGCTCCCGCGGCGCGTCGGGCAGGGGAGGGCGCGCGAGCTGCTCCTGACCGTACGCACCTTCGACGCGGTCGAGGCCGAGCGGATCGGAGCGGTCGAGGCCGTCGTCGAGGACGGCACGGCCCTCGACCACGCCGTCGAGCTGGCCTCGCGGCTGGCCGAGCTCTCCGCGCCGATGGTGACCGGCACCCGGCGCCTCCTCGACCAGACCGATCAGAGCCTCGACGGCGTACTCGCGGCCGAGGCCGACCTCCAGGTCGAGCTGCTCGCGGGCTCGCAGTTCGCCGAGGGCCGGGCGGCCTTCCTCGAGCGCCGCCGCCCCGACTTCATCGGCGCCTGAGCACCTGAGCGCCGGGCGCCGGGCCGGCGAGCAACAGCTCCGCGGCCCTCGCCGCTCCGTCGACCCTTGCCTCGGTGGCCATCGAGGTCGCCTGCGCGCGGACCTCGGGCTCGAGCGCGGCACCGAGCGCCGCGGTGAGCGACTCGACCGTAGGCGCGGCGCCGTCGTGGCCGACACCGAGGCCGAGCGCGGCCACCTGCCCGGCCCAGTAGACCTGGTCACCGGCCTGGGGGACGACCACCTGCGGGGCGCCGGCCCGATAGGCCGTGGTCGTCGTGCCCGCGCCGCCGTGGTGGACGACGGCGGCGACCCGGCCGAAGAGCCGCTGGTGGCTGACCTCGCCGACGACGAAGCAGTCGGCGCGACCGTCGATGACGTCCAGGCCCGCCCATCCGCGCCCGATGACCACCCGCCGGCCGTGGGCGCGGATGGCCTCGATCGCGACCCGTACGCTCTCCTCGCCGACCGTGCGCATGCTGCCGAATCCGACGTAGACCGGCTCCGCTCCGCCGTCGAGGAAGCCCAGCAGATCGGCCGGGAGCGGACGCTCGTCCTCGAGCATCCAGGCGCCGGTCTGAGCGACGTCGAGACGGGACTTCCCGTTCCACGGGCCGAGGGTCGGATCGGCCGCCAGGAGCGGGTGAGTGGTGAACATGAGCTCGCCGACATCGGTGACCGGCGAGAGCCCGATCGAAGCCCGGTGGGCGTCGAGAGGCTCCTTGAACAGCTCGGTGAAGCCGCGCCCGTCCAGGCCGTCGACGACGTCGGGGCAGAAGAGGACGTAGTGGTAGGGGATGCCCAGCCTCTCGGCGACCGAGGGTGCGACGAACTGCGACATCGCGGTGGCCACGACCACGTCGCAGCCCTCCGCAGCCCCGGCCACGGTGTCGTACTGCGCGGTGATGAAGTCGGTCACCCGCTGGTGGCGCTCCTCGGGCGTCGGCGGCCGCTCCCACGACCGCCAGGGCTTGAGGAACGGTACGTGCGGCACCCCCTCCCGCTCCAGCAGCTCGACGAACTCCTCGTCCGGCGGCGCGCACATCCGCACCTCCGCGCCCCTCCGCAGCAGCTGCACCGCGAGCGCCACCATCGGCTCGACGTCTCCCCGCGATCCGTACGTCGACAACAGCAGGCGCATCATGGCTCCGTTCCGTGGCTCCGGGCCATGCCCGAGGATCAGGGCAGCATAACGGGCTTGAGCACCCTCCCGGCGCGTTGCTCGGCGACCGCGACGTCCCACTCCGCGAGCGGGAAGGTGGTGACCAGGCGGTCGAGCGGGAGGGTGCCGGCGGCGTGGCGGCGGAGCAGCTCGGGGACGAGCTCGCGGGGCACCGCGTCACCCTCCACGCAGCCGCGGAGGGTGAGGCCGCGCAGCATCAGGCGGCGTACGTCGATCTCGGCTCGCGCCCGGCCCAGGCCGACCACGGCCAGGGTGCCGAGCGGGTCCAGCAGGTCGAGGACGCGGTCGACGACCTCGGGGCGTCCCGAGGTGTCGAGGGCATGGCTGATCCCCGGATCGGCCAGCTCGTCGAAGGACTCATAGGCCTTGGCGCCGAACGACCCGACCAGCTCGCGCCGAGAGGCCAACGGTTCCACGACGATCACCTCGACCCCTTCGGAACGTGCCGCGAGCACGGCCGCTGCGCCCACGCCACCGGCACCGACGACCAGCAGCCGAGAGCCCGGCCCGGGGCGGAGCACGTTGAGCACCGCGCCCGCACCGGTCAGGAAGCCGCAGCCGAGCGGCGCCGCGACCTCGGGCGCCACGTCCCCGACGGGTACGCAGGCACTGGCCGCCACGAGCGCGTGGCTCGCGAACGACGACTGTCCGAAGAACGAGGCGAAGACCGGCTGGCCGTCCACGGTGACCGTGGCGCTGCCGTCGGGGCGGTGCCCGGCGTTGTTGAGCCGCTGTGCCTGCTCGCAATAGGCCGGGGCGCCGCCGAGGCAGCGCTCGCAGGAACCGCAGGAGCGGAACGAGAGCACCACCCGCTCGCCGACGGCGAGGTCGGAGACCGCGGCACCGACCTGCTCGACGATGCCGCAGCCCTCGTGTCCGAGCACGGCCGGAGTGGTGCCGAGTGCGGCCCGGGTGGCGAGGTCGGTGTGGCACAGGCCAACCGCCTCGATCCGGACGAGCACCTCGTCCTCGCGGGGTGCGTCCAGCTGCGCTGTGACCAGCTCGGCGGGGGTGTCGGTGCCGCGGGTGAGCAGCACCCGAGCCGCAGTGCCTGTCCCGCTCATGCGCGCTCCAGCCCGAAGTAGAAGTGCCGCCCGGCCGGGTCGAGCACGACGGAAGGCTTGCCGTTCATGATCCCCATCAGGGTGTCGCCGTCGACCCGTTTGAAGTGGTCGAGGACCGGCATCCCGTCGTAGACCATGGTGGCGGTGACCTCGCCACGGAACTCGACGTTCCACAGGCTCGCCTCGCCGCGGCCGGACTTCACGTCGGAGTAGAGCGAGCCGTCCTCGGCCCGGCAGATGAGCGGCTTGGCGTCGTCGAGGGCGTCGAACCGCTTGCCGTGCCAGCTGCTCGTGGCCAGCGTCTTCTCGATCGGGTGCCCGGTCGAGAACGCGAAGCCGCGCCAGGAGCCCAGGATCGCCGATGCCGCGACGGTGTCGAGGCCCGCCCAGACCTTGTCGAGCTCGGCCGGGTCGACGGGGCCGTCGACCGCGCGGAGCTCGTTGAAACGTACGGCTGTCTGCAGGGTCACCATCACCGGACTCCGATCTTGCGCATGAGCGTGAGCTGCTTGTTGGTCGACTCGACGAAGGACTCGGTCTTGCCGGGTGCGGCGCCGAGCGGGATCAGCCGCTGGATCGCGACCGTCTGCGACTCGGTGAACTTCCGGATGCCCTCGGCTCCGTGGCGGCGGCCGAGACCGCTCTCGCCCATGCCGCCCATCCCGGCCTCGATGCTGCCGGCCGCGGCTGCGGCACCGTCGTTGATGTTGACCGACCCGGCGCGGATCTGCGGCGCCATCCGGGCCGCCTCGTGGGTGTCGCGCGACCAGATCGAGGCCGACAGTCCGTAGCAGCCCTCGTTGGCGAGCGCGATCGCCTCCTCGTCCGTACGGAACGGGTAGAGCTCGACGACCGGCCCGAAGGTCTCCTCGGCGTAGACGCGCATCTCCGGGGTGACCCCCTCCAGGACGGTCGGCTCGAAGCAGAGCGGTCCCAGGTCGGGCCGGGCCCGTCCGCCGGTGAGCACGGTCGCGCCGTGGGCCACGGCATCTTCCACGTGTGCGGTGACCGCGTCGAGCTGACGCTGCGAGATCAGCGGTCCGAGCTCGACGGAGAAGTCGAGAGCCTGCCCGATCCGCTGCTCCGCGGTCGCCGCGACGAAGCCGTCGCGGAAGGACTCATAGACCGACTCGTGCACGTAGATCCGCTCGATGCTGATGCACATCTGCCCCGTGTTGGCGTACGCAGCCGCGACCGCCCCGGCCACGGCCTTGTCGACGTCGGCATCCGCGCGCACGATGAGCGGGTTCTTGCCGCCCAGCTCGAGCGAGGCCCCGACCAGCCGGCGCCCGGCCTGCTCGGCGACGATCCGCCCGGTCGCGGTGGATCCGGTGAAGCAGACGAAGTCGGCCTCGTCGACCAGCGCCGTGCCGACCGGCACACCCTCGCCGACGACGATCTGCCAGACGTCGGCGGGTAGACCCGCCTCGGCCAGCAGGGCGTGGGTCCACAGCATGGTGAGCGAGGTCTGCGGGTCGGCCTTGGAGACGACGGCGTTGCCGGCCAGCAGCGCCGGGAGCACGTCGCCGACGCCGAGGTAGAGCGGGTAGTTCCACGGCGAGATGATCCCGACGACCCCCTTGGGGACGCGCACCTCGGTCACCTTCGTCAGCAGCGGGACCATGCCGCGTACCCGGTTGTCGGCGAGGTGGCGGCGCGCGCGACGGGCGTAGTGACGCGCGATCGTGGCGACCTGGGCGATCTCCTGCCAGGCATGGAAGCGGGACTTGCCGGTCTCCCACTGGATCAGGTCCAGGACCTGGTCCTGACGCTCGACGAGGAGGTCGTGGAAGGCGAGCACGACCTGGCACCGCCGCGCAAGCGGCAGCGCGGCCCAGGAGCGCTGCGCGACCCGTCCGCGGGAGACGGCCTCGGTGACGTCGAGGACCGACGAGCTCGGCACCGGGGCGGTCGGCAGCAGGTCATAGGGCGCCAGGGCGACCACGTCGGGCGTCGGCTCGCCGGCACCGCTGCAGACCCGGGCGCGTAGGTCGTCGAGGACGGGTTCGGTCAGCCACCCGGGCCGGAACACCGACCCGGTGACAGGTGCGGCGTGGTCTTCTCTGGTCGTCATGGCAGCCCATTTCTAATCTTGATTCACAAATTTGCCCGGCCATCGCGATGAGGGGGCGAGAGCCATTGCGTGACGTCCGTCACTGGCCGTATGTTAATCAGGAATCACATTCGCGTCGACCCCTAAAGGCCGAGCGAATCCCTCCAAAGGTGGAAGGTAAGTCAATGGGAGATCTCAGTCGTAGAGGGTTCATCTCGCTGGGTGCGGCGCTCGGTTTCGTGGGTGTGGCCGAAGGCGTCGCACCGTCTTGGAGCTGGGCGTCGACAGGGTCGATCGCCGGCGCGGCCCCGTACGCCGACCCGCAGTGGGTCTGGGACGACCGGATCGACGCGATCATGAAGTCGGTGCTCGACAACGGTCAGGTGTCCGCGGTCAACACCGCGATCCGCCCGTGGGTCGACAACAACGACCCGTTGCCGACCGGCCTGCCCGCGGACCTCACCGCCTACCTGCAGGACGTCAACCAGCTGCCCGAGTGGGCCGACATGGACAAGCTGACGCTGGCCGCGGACTTCAACCGCCGCAAGGACACCTACCTGTTCGCGCTCTACAGCGTCGGCAGCGGGATCATGAGCACCGTCATCCCGCGGGAGGCCAAGTCGGTCTACTGGTCCAAGGGTGGCGCCGACATGCAGGACCGCGCTGCCAAGACCTTCACGTTCGGCTACGACATGGCGCAGTTGCACGCCTTCGAGCCTCAGGGTCAGTTCATCGTCACGGCCAACAAGACCCGGATGGTGCATGCGGCGGTGCGCCACCTGCTGCCGCAGCTCCCGCAGTGGCGCGAGGGCGCCACCGAGCACAACCAGATCCCGATCAGCAACGGCGACATCCTGGTCACCTTCCACAGCCTCGGCACCTTCGTGCACAAGAAGTTCAAGGAGTGGCGCATCCCGATGACCGCGGCCGAGGAGGAGGCGTTCCTGCACTCCTGGCAGGTCGCCATCTCCCTGCTCGGCGTCCAGGACCGGTTCATCCCGCAGACCTGGGCGGATGCGCACGCCCAGGCCGCGCAGGTGCTCACCCCGATCCTCGCGCCCACCGCCGAGGGCAACAGCCTCGCCGAGACGCTTCTCGGCCTGACCGCCCAGGTCGACCTTGGCGTCACCCGTGGGTTCCTCAACGAGTTCGTCCGCTACACGCTCGGCGACGAGATCTCCAACTGGCTCGGCCTGCGTCGCGACTACGTCTCGGCCGCCTTGATCAAGACCGCTTGGCCCGCCTACATCGCGTTCCGCGAGGGCACGATCAACGTCCTGCCGGGCTCCTACTACATGTTCGACCAGTTCGTCAGGGCGCTCGCGATGGCGTTCCTCAACGGCGGTGAGTCGGGCCAGACCACCCCGATCGAGATCCCTGACATCAACCGACCGTCCTGAGGTCTCAGAGACCGAGGGCGTGCATCAGGAGGGCGGTGACCCTCTCCTCGTTGCCGTCCTGCCAGTGGAGCAGCCGGCCGGACTCGGCGACCACGCCGAGTCCGGCATGGACCTCGAC
>NZ_JBHVGB010000025.1:0-49859 GCF_042801335.1 Nocardioides sp. NPDC057577
GCCACCGTGGTGGCCGCGGCGACGTACGAGGTCAGCTGGGTGCGCCCGCCCACGGCGTGGCCGATGGCGGTCCTGCTGCCGCTGCTGCTGACCGGGAACCCGTGGACGAGCGCCGAGCCGAGATTGGCCCCACCCAGGGCGAGCAGCTCCCGGCGAGCGTCGACGCGTTCGCCGCGGCGGGCGAAGGCGCGGCCGGTGAGGATGTTGTCGGTGTAGCCCACGAAGGCGACGCCGAGCGCCGGGCCGAGCATCGAGACGATGGCGCCCGGGTCGAGTGCCGGTAGGCCCGGGGCCGGGGGCCGGCTCGGGATCTCGCCGACCAGCCGCAGCCCGGAGTCGTCTCCGAGCAGCGCCACCAGCGCGGTGGCGGCAAGCATGCCGATCAGCGCGACCGGGGCGCGCGGGGCGAGCAGGGAGCCGACGATCATCGCGGCGGCCGCGCCGCCACCGAGCAGCAGCGTGGGGACGTGGACCTGGTCGAGGTTGCCGATGAAGCTGCCCACCTCCGCCAGCACCCCGTCGCCGGTGACCGTGACGCCGGTGAGGTTGTCGAGCTGGGAGACGACCATGAGCACCGCGATTCCCGCCATGTAGCCGACCAGCACCGGCCGCGAGAAGAGCTCGGCCAGCACCGAGACCCGCAGGAACCAGCCCACCACGCAGATCGCGGCGACCACGAGCGCGAGCGTCGCCGCGAACGAGGCGGGGTCCTCGGCCGCGGCCGGGATGGCGCCGATCGCCGCCGCCGTCATCAGCGCGGTGGTCGACTCCGGACCGACCGAGAGCAGCCGGGAGGTGCCCAGCAGCCCGTAGACCACCATGGCGCCGACGCACGCCCACAGCCCGGTCTCGGGAGGCAGACCGGCCAGCTCGGCGTACGCCATCACCTGGGGCACCAGGTAGGCGGTGATCGTCACCCCGGCGAGCAGATCGAGCCACAGCCAGCGCCGCTGGTAGCCGCGGGCCCACGACGGCATCATGCGGCGTACGTCCATGGCAGCACTGTCCCACGAGCCGCCGTCCGCCGGCCGCGGTCAGCCCAGAGGGACCGACCACTCCACCAAGGTCCCCTTCGGGGGCGCCGGTTTCACGATGCACCGCCCGCCGTGAGCCTCGGCGCGGTGGCGCATGTTCGCGAGACCGCCCTCCACCACGCCCTCCGGAATCCCGTCTCCGTCGTCGCGCACGCGAAGCACGAGGTCATCGGCGGCGGAGAGCGACACGTGCACCGCGCTCGCGTGCGCGTGACGGACCGTGTTCGAGAGTGCCTCGCCGAGGACGGCGACGACGTCCTTGGCCAGCTCCGGAGAGGTCCGCAGCCGGATCGGGCCGTCGAAGTCGAGCTTCGGGCGGAACTTGAGGGACGCCGCCGCTCGGTTCACCAGGTCGGTGACCTGGGACTGGATGTCGCCGTCGTGCTGGGGAGTGCCGAGCTCGAAGACCGCGCGCCGGAGGTCACGGATGGTGTCGTCGATGTCGTCGACCGCCTGGTCCAGGCGGTCGCGCAGCTTCGGGCTCTCGGCCATGTTGAGGCCTCCCTGGAGGCGTAGGCCGATGACGAAGAGCCGCTGGATCACGATGTCGTGCAGGTCGCGACCGATCCGGTCGCGGTCGTCGTAGACGGCGAGCCGCTGCCGCTCCTCACGGTTCTGAGCCAGCCGGATGGCCAGCGCCACCTGGCCCGCGAACGCGTCGGCGACAGCCAGGTCGATGTTCTGGGCCTGCTCGGCGTTCGCCCGCCGCCAGGTCAGGGCGAGCACGCCGACCGCGTTCATCTCCTCCGACGGGTCGGTACGTCCCAGCGGCACGAACACACCGGGGCCAAGGTCGCTCATGTCGATGACCGCGGCGGCGCTTCCGCCCGCGGCCGCGCTGGCGACGTCCTCCACCATCATCGGCACTCCATCGAGGATCGCCCGTCCCGCGATCGACTCCCGCAGAGGGGCACGCTTCAGCACGTCGAGGTCGACCTCGGTGCCGGAGACCACCTCCACCCGCAGACGGTCGGCGGCGGGTCCCGTCACGATCCAGGCGACGTCGGCGCCGGAGATCTCACGGGCCCGGTCCGCCACGAGCTGAAGGGCGGTGCCGCGGTCGATATCTCCCATGAGCGCGCTGGTGATCTCGGCGCGCGCGTCGAGCCAGCGACCGCGGCGCGCGGCCTCCTCGGCCAGCAGAGCGTTCTCGATCGCGACGCCGGCAGCCGCTGCCAGGGCGACCACGATGCTCTCGTCCTGGTCGGTGAACTCCGCGCCGTCGGTCTTCTCGGTGAGGTAGAGGTTGCCGAACACCTTCTCACCGATGCGGACGGGAACACCCAGGAAGGAGCGCATCGGCGGATGGTGCGCGGGGAACCCGAAGGAGGCCGGATGCTCCTCGATGTCGCGCAGACGGACCGGCTCCGGATGGTCGATCAGCAGTCCGAGCAGACCGTGACCGGTGGGCAGATCTCCGATCCGGAGCTCCTGCTCGGGGGTGAGACCACGGTTGATGAACACCCGCAGCCGCCGCTCGCCACCGCTGGCCAGGACCCCGAGAGCCGCGTACCTCGCTCCGGCAAGGGCCTTGGCGACCTCCACGATCCGGTTCAGCAGGTCATCGATCGACAACCCGGCACCCATCGTGACGATCGCGTCGAGCAGCAGTCTCCACCGCACCTGCTCGTCTCGAGCGACCGTGACTCGGTCGAGCACTTCGGTCAACAGCTCGTCGAGCGGTGTGTTGCTCAGCGTCTTCGTTGCCGTGTCATCCGGTGAACGGCGCGGCCGCGGTGGCGTACTTCCCACGTCGACCCTCCACGTCACATGAGTGGTACACCCCTTAACGTATCAGCCTTGCAACGTCTTGGTGACAAGAATCGCGGCCTGCGTCCGGCTCTCCAGGCCCAGCTTGGCGAGCAGGGAGGAGACGTAGTTCTTGACCGTCTTCTCCGCCAGATGCATCTCCTTGCCGATCTGCCGGTTGGTCATGCCCTCGCCGATGAGCTCCAGGATCCGGCGCTCGTGGTTGGTCAGGTTCTCGAAGACCGAGTTGGACTTCGGCCCGCTGCGGATCCGCTCGAGGACCTGTGCGGTGACCGCGGGGTCCAGGGTCGATCGGCCCGCGGCGACCTGGCGCACGGTGTCGACGAGGTCGGCGCTGCGGATCTGCTTGAGCAGGTAGCCGGCCGCGCCCGCCATGATCGCGGAGAACAGCGCGTCGTCGTCGTCGAACGAGGTCAGGATGAGCGCTGCGATGCCGGGGTCGACCGAGCGGACGTCGCGGCACACGTCGATGCCCGACCCGTCGGGAAGCCGGCCGTCGAGGATCGCGACATGGGGACGCAGCGCGGGGATCCGGCGCCGGGCCTCCTCGGCGAGCCCGGACTCACCCACGACGACGATGTCGTCCTCGTCCTCGAGGAGATCCTTGATCCCGCGGCGGATCACCTCATGGTCGTCGAGCAGGAAGACCCGAATGGGCTCTGCTGCTCTCTCGGGGTCTGCAGATTCGGTCACCTGCTCAACCTACGACCGAGGACGGCGCTCGCCAATGCTCGTCTTACCCGTGCGCCGAGGACCAAGGTCCCGCGACGCACCCGCGGGAGCGCGCTCACGGCTGCCCGGTTCCGACCGGGTCCTCGACGGGCTGCGGCACCAGCGCCTCACCCGTCGGCGCGGACGGTTCCGGCGGCGCGGGCCCGACCGGGTCGCTCCCGCCCTGGTCGAGCCGGAAGGGCGGGTAGCTGTCGGTCATCAGGAAGACGTACGCCCCGACCCGGGCCGCCCACCGGTCCATCCCGAGGACGAGGTCGAAGATGCCTCGCGGGTAGCCGCGCCCGAAGAGCATCGCCACGCCGGCGAAGAGGACCAGCAGCCCGATGATCCCGCTCCCCCAGGCCCAGGCCCAGGTGTCGGGATCGCCGCTGGTCTGCGCCACGTACAGGCCTCCCCCCAGGAAGAAGCTCAGGAGCATCAGGTGCGGGATCGCCAGCAGCCACGACTTCACCAGCACCAGACCGCGCGAGAGCCGCTCGGGGTAGGCGATGTGCAGACGTGCCGGGTATCCGGGGACGTCCTCGAGCGTGAACGGCGGGTAGGCGTCGGTGCCGAGCGCGGCGTAGCCGTAGTAGTCCACCCGCCAGGTCCAGCGCAGGACGCCGAGGTTGAAGTCGAAGATCGCGCGCGGATAGCGGGCGGTGAACAGGATCGCGAACCAGGCGACGACGGTGAGCACGGAGAAGGCGATCCAGAGGAAGAACAGGATGATGTAGTGCGGGATCAGCAAGAGCCACTTGATCAGCCACAGGGCTCGACTGACCCTGGTGTCCAGCTGCCCCTCGAGCACTACCGGGGAATGGGAAGTGTTCATGCCTCCAGCCTCCGCACCGCAGGACGCCATGGCATCGGACCAAGGTCCTCTGGTCGGGGACGTGTGCCACTGCCTGGGCACGTACGTTCGGCCGCAGCGTGGTGCCAACGGCACCACGCAGGGGGCGTGGCGCTGACGGAAGGACGTGAACAAGATGCGAGCAGCCGTCGTCTACGAGTCGATGTTCGGCAACACCGCGACCATCGCCACCTCGGTCGCCAACGGTCTGCGCAGCGCCGGTGTACAGGTCAGGGTGATCCCGGTGACGGCGGCCGGCGACGACGTGCTCCGCACCCACGATCTGGTCGTCATCGGCGCCCCGACGCACGCATTGGGCCTGAGCAGGCCGAGCACGCGCGCCGACGCCGTCCTGCGGGGCGCCCCGGCGGAGGTCGAGGCCCGTGGTGTCCGCGAGTGGCTCGACGACCTCCAGGACGCGCGCTCGGTGCGCATCGCCGTGTTCGACACCCGGGCGCGGGCGATGCGCCGCCTCCCCGGCTCCGCCGCCCGGCACGTCGCCCACCTGCTCCGCCGCCGCGGCTACGACGTCGCCCCCTCGGCGAGCTTCTACGTCGGCGGCACGGAGGGACCCCTGGGCCGCCACGAGGAGGCGCGCGCCGGTGACTGGGCCACCGACCTGGGCCATCAGGTGATGCGGCAGGTCGTGGCCTGAGATGTCGGTGCTCCCCGACGAAGCGACGCTGCGGGCGATCCTGACGCTGGCCTGTCGCGCACCGTCGGTGCACAACACCCAGCCCTGGGTATGGGCCGTACGCGATCGGATGCTGGTGCTGCGCGCCGACCCGCATCGCAAGCTCCTCCACGCCGACCCGAACGAGCGCGCAGCGATCAGCTCCCGTTGTGCTCGATGGCGACGCGCGTGGTCTTCGGCTCCCCGACGGCGTACGGGACCCGGACCTCCAGCACGCCGTTGATGTAGGTGGCACGGACCTCTTCGGCCTTGGCACCGCTGGGCAGCTGAAGGGTGCGCTCGAACGAGCCGTAGTGCAGCTCTCGCCGGTTGCGGTCGTGCTCCTCCTCCCGGCGCTCACCTCGGATCGTCAGGAGGTCGCCGCTGACGTCGATCTGGATGTCCTTGTTCGGGTCGACCCCCGGCATCTCCGCGCGTACGACGTAGTGGTCGTCCTCGACGAAGTCCTCGACCCTGATGTAGGGCGTCACACCGAAAGAACGCATCGCCGCCGACCCCGACTCCAGCCAGCCCAGCAGGTCCGCGAGCGGGTTGGCCGGGCGCTTGATGATGGTGCTCATCTGATCTCCCTCGATCTGCGGGCGCCCGTGCGGCACCCCGTGCGGTCCCCAGTCTTGTTCCGATCGAACCCGACCTCACGAGACCTTGGTCATCTGTGCCGGGACCTCCGCCACCTGCCTCGTCCAGCCCGCGATGGTTGCCTGGGAGGCAGCCCGACGACTCAGGAAGGTCCCAGATGCACGCCTCACCCGACGTCGTCACCATCACCTTGAACCCGGCGCTGGACGACTCCTTCTCCGTTCCTCGGCTGATCCCGGGCAGCAAGATGCGATGCAGCACACCCCGGATCGATCCCGGCGGCGGCGGCATCAACGTGGCCCGGGTCCTGCACGTGCTCGGAATCCCCACGCTGGCGGTCTTCCCGGTGGCAGGCCATATCGGCCGGGCCCTGAGCGAGCGGCTCGAGATCGAACGGCTTCCGTTCGCGGGGGTCGAGGTCCCGGGTGAGACCCGGCTGAGTCATCACGTGACCGAGCTCGAGACCGGCTTGGAGTACCGCTTCGTGCTGCCTGGGACGGAGCTCGCCCGCGCCGATCTGGATCGTTGCCTCCAGGCGGTGCGGCGCGGAGGGCGACACGCGGCGTACGTCGTCCTCAGCGGCAGCCTGCCGCCAGGGGTCTCCGCAGACGTCGTCCCTCGGGTGCGGTGCCTGAGCGATGCCCTCGGCGCCCGGCTCGTCCTGGATGCCTCCGGGGGCGCCCTCGCCCAGGCTCACGGGGCCTATCTGATCAAGCCGAGCGTGCGGGAGCTGAAGGAGCATCTCGGGCGCGAGCTGGACACGCTCGCCGAACAGGTGGCGGGAGCGCGAGAGCTGCTCGACGACACTCACGCGAGCGCCGTCGTGCTCTCCCGCGGTCACCTGGGGATCGCACTGGTCACCCCGACGGGTACGCAGCTGCTTCCCGCGGTCGCCGGCGACGTGGTCAGCGGCGTGGGTGCCGGTGACGCTCTCGTCGCCGGGATCGTCGCCGGACTGACGCGCGGGTGGGATATCCCCCGGGCGGCCCGGCTCGGTCTCGCCTGCAGCGCGGCCATGATCGCGACCGCGGGCACCTCGGTGTTCTCCCGCGACGACCTCGCCGCGTTCACCGACGTCCTCCCGGGCGAGGCCGCCCGAGGGCGGACACTACGGCGCGACGCGGTCTGAGCCTGATGGCTTCGTGCCCCGCCCGCTCGTCATCGGGTCGCGTCCAGGACCGCGACGCCACGCACGCGGTCCTCGGCGAGGTCGGCGAGTGCCCGGTCGGCCTCCCCCAGGGCGTACGGAGTGACCTCGGCGCGCAGGCCCAGCCGGCCGGCGAGCCGGAAGAGCTCGGCCCCGTCGGCACGCGTGTTGGACGTGACGCTGGTGAGCGTGCGCTCGCGGAAGAGGTGGCGCTGGTAGTCGAGAGGGGGGAGGTCGGAGAGGTGGATGCCGGCGACGGCGCAGGTCCCGGACGGGCCCAGGCCGGCCAGCGCCTCGCGGACGACCTCGCCCGCCGGCGCGAACACGATCGCGGAGTCGAGCGGCGGGACGGCATCGCCGGGCGCGACCGCAGAGGCAGCGCCGAGGTCGAGCGCGAGCCGGCGCGCCACCTCACCCCGGGTGACGACGTGCACCTCGGCCCCTTGGCGGATCGCGATCTGCGCGGTCAGATGAGCGCTCGCCCCGAACCCGTAGAGCCCCAGGCGACCTCCCGGCGGGAGGACCGAGCGCCGCAGGGCCCGGTAACCGATGATCCCCGCACACAGCAGCGGCGCCGCCTGACTCGGTTCCAGCGAGTCCGGGATCCGGTAGAGGTACGCGGTCGGGGCGACGGCGTACTCGGCGTAGCCGCCGTCGGCGTCCCACCCGGTGTATCGAGACTGCTCGCAGAGGTTCTCCGCGCCCGTACGGCACCAGCGGCAGCGCCCGCACGTGGAGCGCAGCCACGGCACGCCGACCCGGGTGCCGATGCGCGGTCCGTCGGCGTGGTGGTCGAAGCGGGCCAGCACCCGACCCACGATCTGGTGACCCGGCACCACCGGGCTCCGGCGAGCGGGAAGGTCGCCGTCGACGACATGAAGGTCGGTCCGGCACACGCCGCACGCCTCCACCCCCACGAGGACCTCGCCCGAGTCCGGCTCCGGGACGGGGAGCTCGGCGATCGAGAGGCAGCCGTCGCCTCTCGTCCGCCACCCTCGCATCGCCGCCATCAGGGTTCCTGTCCGGCGCCGGCGGGCGGGAGCAGGCCTCTCAGGGCGGGCTCCGGGGCCTGCGGCGACGGTTGCAGCCGGACCTTCGCATCGACGACGGAGATCCCGCGCTCGTGCACGATCAGGGGATTGAGGTCGATCTCGGCCACCTCGGGCAGATCGTCGGCGAGACGCCCGAGGGACACCAGGAGATGCTCGACGGCGCCGGCGTCCGCCGGCGGTGCGCCGCGGTATCCCCACAGCAGCGGCGCGGTGCGCAGGTCCCGGAGCGCCGCTGCCGCATCGGAGCGGCTGAGCGGCGTCAGCCTGAAACTGCGATCACCGATCAGCTCGGTGAAGGCGCCTCCGTATCCCACCATGACCAGCGGCCCGAAGAGCGCGTCCTGGGTGACGCCGGCGATCAGCTCGACGCCGGCGGCGACCTGGCGCTGGACGATCAGGCCCGGATGCTCGACCCGGACGCCGAGGAGCGCGTGGGCGGCGACGCGTACCTCGTCGGGACCCTTCAGGCCGACACGAACGCCACCTACATCGGTGCGATGCACCAGACCGGGGTCGGCGACCTTGAGCACGACCGGGTAGCCCACCCACTCGGCGGCGTCGACAGCCTCCTCGACACCGTCGGCGAGCACGCTCGGCAAGACACCGATCCCGTACGCAGCGAGCAGCTGGCGCGTGTCCGGCTCGGTCAGCCGGCCCCCTTCCGGTGTCGCCCGCAGCGTACGGGCGATCACGTCGCGACCGGTCGCGCGGCTTCCGGGAGGCGCCTCGGTGACGGGGGTGTGGGGCCCGGCGCGCCACTCCGCGTACCTGACGATCGGGCCGAGGGCACGCGCGGCATCCTCCGGGAACGCGAAGACGGGCACACGACCGGTTCCGACGCTGATCGGCCGGCCGGGGCCGTGCGGGTCGAGCATGACGGCCACGGTCGCGACCGGCGGTGCGGTCTGTCTCGGATCGGCGCGCAACGCAGTGCGCAGCGCACGCGTGAAGGCTGCGTACGGAAGAGCCGGCAGCGGCGTGCGCAAGGCGATCAGCATGTCGACCTCGCCGCTGCGGATGATCGTCGAGACCACCTCGGAGTAGGCCTCCCAGCCGATGCCGGAGCCGAGGTCGATGGGCACCTGGACGGACGACGCGTCGGGCACGATCGCCCGGATCGCGGCCATGGTCTCCGCGCTCAGCGTGGCGAGCCGCAGATCTTCGCCCTCGCAGGCGTCGGCGGCCAGGACGCCCGGCCCGCCGGCGTTGCCGACGATCCCGACCCGGCGGCCACCGGGCAGCGGCTGGTTCGCGATCACGCTGGTGGTCTGCAGCAGCTGCTCGAGGCTGTGCACGCCGATCACCCCACACTGCCGGAAGAGCGCGTCGACGGCCTCCGCGGACGTCACCGCCGAGGCGGTGTGGCCGACCGCCGCCCGCCGGCCGGCTTGGCTTCTCCCCCCGACCAGGGCGACGACCGGCGTGTGGTCGGCCAACCGCCGGGCCAGCCGAGAGAACTTGCGCGGGTTGCCGAACGACTCCAGATAGAGCGAGACCACCTCGGTCGCCTCGTCCTCGGCGGCGTACATGAGGAGGTCGTTGCAGCTGACGTCGGCCTTGTTGCCCGCGGAGATGAACGCCGACAGCCCCACGCCGAGCTCGTCGGCCCGTTGCAGCGCGGCGATCCCCACCGCGCCGGACTGCGCCATCATCGCCACCCTCCCGCGGCCGGTCGAGGTGGGCGAGAAGGTGGCGTCCAGACGGACGTCGGGGTCGGTGTTGGCGATCCCGAGGCAGTTGGGTCCCACCACCCGCATGCCCGATTCGCGGGCGACCGCCAGGATCTCGTCCTGCAGGCGTCGTCCGTCCGGGCCCGCCTCGGCGAAGCCGCTGGAGAGGATCACCAGGTCGCGTACGCCGCTGCGGGCACACTCCTTCACGACCTTCAACACCTCGGCCGCCGGCACCGCGACCACGGCCAGGTCCACCGGCCCGACGTCGAGCACCGACGGGTGGCAGCGCTGGCCCAGCAGGAAGTCACAGTGGGGGTTGACGGGGTGGACCGTGCCGGCGAACCGCGCCCGCAAGAGGTTGCGCACGACCTGGTGGCCGGGATGGTCCGCGCGCCGGCTCGCGCCGATCACCGCCACCGAGCGCGGCCGCAACAGCGCGGCGACGGAGTCGGCGTCCGTCCGCTGCTCACGGGAGATCATCGCCTCCAGCACGCGCTCGGTGAGCCGCACCGGGAAACGTACCTCGACGGTGTCCTCGTGCGCGGTCGAGGTGAGGTCGAAGCCGGCGTGCTGCAGGACGTCGAACGCGGGGGCGTTCTCAGCCATCACGTACGCCACCAGGTCAGTCACGCCCGCTCCGGCCGCCGCGACGGCCAGGTGCTCCAGGAGAAGGGTGGCCACGCCGTGGTGGACATACCGGTCGGCGACGACCAGGGCCAGCTCGGCCTCCCCGGCCGCACCCGTCCTCGTGCCGCTCGCCAGCCCGACGATGCGGCCGTCGACGACGACCACCTTGGCGACCGCCTCGCCGACGGCCAGGCGCGGCAGCAGGTCCTCGACGAAGCGGAGACCGTCGAGCTCCCCGACGTGGAAGAACCGCTCGTAGCGATGGCGGTCGGAGAGCAGGTCATGGAGCTCGACCAGCTGGCCCCGGTCCCCCGCCGCGGCATCGCGTACGCGGGCGATGGTGCCATCACGTAGCAGCACGTCCTCCCCGGCAGCTCCCTCTCCCTCGGGCACTCTCATGGAGCCTCTGCCACCGGAGGAACCACCTCGACGGGACATCCGGACTCGCGCAGCAGAGCGTGGCCGGTGCCGCCCAGGCGGCGCAGCGGGAAGGCGTGCCCGCGGCGGCCGATGACCAGTAGGGCTGCCTTCTTCGCTGCCTCCATGACCACCTGGGCCGGCTGACCCCGGTGTACCTCGATCCACGCGTCGACGCCGGCAGAGTTCGGGACCAGCTGTCGTGCGCGTTCGAGGGTCTGCATCAGCTGGTGACGCGCGTCCGCCGCCAGACCTGCCGCATCCAGCTTCCCCAGCGTCGACTCGTAGTAGATGGCCGGGACCTCCCAGGCGTGCACGATCACCAGGCCGCCACCACGCTCCACCGCCTCTCCGAGGGCCCGGACGACGAGCTCCGTGGAGGCGTCGCAGTCGGCGACGGCCACGACCACCGTGCGGGCGTCCTGGCCGTCGGGCCAGACGGCCGGCACGATCACGACGGGCACCGGCGCGCGAGAGGCGACCCGTCCGGTCACCGAGCCCGTCACGATGCGCGACAGGCCGTGGTGGCGCTCGTCGCCGAGAACGACCATCGTCGAGTCGGCCGCCGCGTGCACGAGCTCCGTCACCACTCCCCCGTCGCGGAGCGTCGAGGTCACGTTCTCCGGCCCGACGATCTCGGCGGCTTCCTTCTCCGCGTGCTCGAGCGCGGTCGTCCCGGCCTCGCGAATCTGGTCCGCCAGGCCCGCATAGCCGTACGGGTAGAAGACGCCCGTCGCGATGGCGAGGTCGATCACATGGACGAGCCACAGATGTGCACCGCTTCGGCCGGCTCGCTCGGCGGCATGCCGGATCGCCGCTCGGCCACCTTCTCCCCCATCGATGCCGACCAGGATCCGGTCGTGCTCGGCCATCTTCCCTCCTGCGGGCTCGGTGTGTACGTCGGGTGATGCTCCCAATCTCGCCGGGCCTCTTCACGGGTGTCAGGGCCATCGGTGCCGCGGGAACGGGACCTAGGTCCGCAGCCCGCACGGGGTGCCGGCTGGTCCGGACCCTGATGACGTTCGTCCGTCGGATCGATGACGAAGGTCCTTCCGTCGGGCCGAAGGTCTTGTGCCGACGGGACCTTGCACTCATGACCGCTCTCGACCGCTCCACGAGGCTCGCCCCATAGCAACCGAACCCTTGCCACGGAGTTGATCATGCTGGTCCGAGAGATCATGACCTCGTCACCCGTCACCGCACGGAGAGACACTCCCGTCCGGGAGGCGCTCGCGCTTCTTCGTGACCACCACATCACCGCGATGCCGGTGGTGACCTCCACGGGACGGCTCTGCGGCGTCGTCGCCGAGATCGACCTGATCCGCGACCGTGTCCTGCCGGACCCGCGCGCCCACGTGCTCTCGCCGGAGCCGGTGACCGACCTTCCCCCCGCGTACGTCGAGCGGGTGATGAGCCCGGTGACGGTCGCCGTACGCGAGAACGCGGAGGTGTCCGTCGCCGTCGACATCATGGCCGAGCGGGCCCTGAAGAGCCTGCCGGTCCTCGATGACGACGACGCCCTGGTCGGCGTGATCAGCCGGAGCGACGTCGCCGCCGCCCTGGCCCGCGACGACGACACCTTGGATCGGGAGCTGACCGCGCTCATCACCAAGCTCGGCCATCCCGACTGGCTCGTCGTGGTCGCCGACGGGAGCGTCGTGATCAGCGGGCCGAGCACGCCGAGGGACCGCGCCCTGGCCGAGTCCGCCGCGGCGACGGTCACCGGAGTCACCCGGGTGCGGATCCACCAGCCGGAAGCCCTGAGCCCCGAGGTGTGAGCGGGGCGCCTCTCGGGTCGGCAGGCGCTATCCCTTCACCGCCCCCTCGAGCCCCTCGCTGCGCAGGAAGAGCCGCTGGAAGAGGAGGAAGAAGAGGATCGGCAGCGCCGCGGAGATCGCCATCGCGGCGAGCAGGACGGAGAGGTCGGTGGTCGGGGCGATGGACGGCAGCCGGACCGCGATGGGCTGCTTGGCCGGGTCGGGCAGCACGATCAGCGGCCAGATGAAGTCCTTCCACGCGGCCAGGACGGCGAAGACCGACACCACGCCGAGCACCGGGCGCGACATCGGCAGGACCACCGACCAGAAGAGCCGGTACGGCCCGGCGCCGTCGATCCGCGCGGCGTCCAGGATCTCCCGGGGCAGGCTGTCGAAGAACCGCTTCATGATCACCACGTTGAACGCCGAGGCGCCCGCGGGCAGGAAGGCTCCGGCGTACGTCCCGACCAGGGACCAACCCACGACCGGCAGGCTGAGCACGGTGAGGTAGAGCGGGACGAGGAGCAGCACGATCGGCACGAACATGGTGGCGAGCACGGCTCCGTAGATGACCCGTCCGAACCGCGGCCGCAGCACCGAGAGCGCATAGCCCGCGGTCGTGGCGACCACCACCTGGACGGCCCAGGACCCGGCGGCGATGACCACCGTGTTGACCAGGTAGGCCGACAGACCCAGCTCGGTCCACGCCTGCGTCACGATCGAGAGGTCCGGCCCGTTCGGCCACAGCGAGATCGGCGAGCGCAGCGTGTCCTGGGTAGGGGTCACCGCCGACTTCGCCAGCCACAGCAGCGGCCCGAGGCAGACCACCACCAGTCCGAGCAGCATCGCCGCCTGCACGCCGCGAAGACCCCAGCGCACCGAGGTACGCCGCCGGTCGAGGGAGGAGACGAAGCTCATCAGTCGCTCCATCCGCGAGTCAGCCGGAAGTAGAGCCACGACAGCAGCGCCAGCCCGACCGCCATCATCAGGCTCAGCGCGGTCGCCGAGCCGTAGTCGCCGCCGCCGGTGGTGCTGCCGAAGGCGTACTCGTAGATCAGGAGCAGCAGCGTCAAGGACGCGTGCGAGGGTCCGCCGCCGGTGAAGAGGTAGGGCTCCAGGAAGACCTGGGCGGTGCCGATGATCTGGAGGATCAAGGTGATCAGCAGCACCGGGCGCAGGTGCGGGAGGGTGACGTGCCAGACCTTGCCGAGCACGCCCGCCCCGTCGGCCGAGGCGGCGTCGTAGAGCTCCTGCGGCACCGTGGTCAGCGCCGCGAGATAGATGATCACCGTGCCGCCTGCCGCGGCCCAGGTCGCCTCCATCACCAGCGAGGGCAGCACCCAGTCGGCCGACTCCAGCCAAGGCACCGGCCCGAGCCCGACCCAGCCCAGGACCGTGTTGAACACTCCCCCGGACCCGGCGTCGTAGAAGGTCTTCCACAGCAGCACCGCAACGGCCGGCGGCACCACGACCGGCAGGTAGGCCAGGCAGGCGTAGAGGCCGCGCAGCCTCCGCAGCGAGCTGAACACCACCGCCATGACCAGCGGGATCGGATAGCCGAAGACGAACGCGATCGCCGCGAAGACGGCCGTGTTGCGCAGCGCCACCGGGAGCAGCGGGTCGCTGAGCACCGTGCGGAAGTTGTCCAGGCCCACCCACTCCGCGGGCCCGACGAGGTTGGTCTCCTGCAGGCTCATCACCACGGTCCGGGCGATCGGCCACCACGAGAACAGCCCGAAGACGAGGAGCATCGGCAGCAGGAAGACCAGGGTCGCCGCGCTGCCGCGCCACCATCCCGCGACCAGGGAGACGAAGGACGTACGCCGGCGGGCCGGCCCTCTCACGAGAGCCGGCCCACCCACGCGGGAGATGTCGACGGCCACCCTCACCCCTTGTCCAGGATCTGCTGCACCGAGGCGTCGGCATCCTTCAGCAGCGCGGGGATGTCGGCGCTCTCGTCGCTGAGCACCTTCTGAACGACCGGGTCGAGCGCGCCGTACACGGCCTGCGTCTGCGCGGGCGGCTCGGCGACCAGCGTGAGGTCGAACATCCTCGAGGTGTAGCCGGTCATCTGGTCCAGAGGCACGTTGACGTAGTCCTTCACCCAGCCCTGGTAGGTGGTGTACGACGCCTCGTCGAAGATCGGGAAGGTCGGCGTCCCCACGGGCTGCTCGGCCGCGGTCTGGGTCTTCGCGTCGGCGACGGCCGCGTCCTCGTCGGTGTACTTGCGGACCCGGAAGAAGTCCGCCCAGGCCACGGCTGCCTCGGCCTCCGCCTCGCTCGCCTTGGCGCTGACGACGTTGACAGAGCCACCGCCGAGAGCGCCGGCGTCGGCCGAGTCCCCCATCGGGACCGCGGTGAGCCCGTACGACTCGGGGTCGATCGCCGCGGTGGTGACGAGGGAGTTGTAGACGTCAGAGCCGCTGATGAACATCGCGACCTTCCCCGCCGCGAACGCCTGGTTGATGCTGTTCCAGTCGTAGGCGGTGCTGCCGGAGAAGGACTTGTCGGTCCAGCGCATGTCCTGCAGCAGCTGCAGCGCCTGCTCGGTCTGCGGGTTGTCGACGGTCGCGGTGAACGCGTCCCCGTCCTGTGTCTCCATCCGGCCACCGAGGGCATAGACCAGGGTCGTGAGGATCCAGCCGCCGGTGTTGCCCGTGGTCATCTCGGCATACCCGGTGGCACCGGTCCGGTCGTGGATCTGCTTGGCGGCCGAGCGCAGCTCCTCCCACGTGGTCGGCGGGTTGTCGGGGTCGAGACCCGCCTTCGTGAACAGGTCGCGGTTGTAGTGGAGCGCGTTGGCGTAGACGTCGGAGGGCAGCCCGTAGACCTTCCCGTCGGTGCCCTGCGCCGCGGCCAGCACCGTCGGGTTGAGCTGATCGAAGTAGGGCAGCTCACGGACCTCCGCGTCGACGTCGGCGACCTGCTTGCGCTCGACGAGACCCTTGGTGTCGGTGAACGGCACCCGGAACGAGATCGGCAGCGTGCCGCCCGAGAGCTGGGCAGGGAAGGTCTGCGCGTTCCACTGCCACTCCACCGGCTTCACGGTGATGTCGGGATGCTCCTTGTTGAAGGCCGCCGCCTGCGCCTTGACGGCGTCGATCGTGGCCTGCTTGTCGCCGGGGCGCCAGCCCTCGACGGTGATGGTGACTCCGTCGCCGTCGTCCGACGACTCGCCGCAGGCGGCGAGCGAGCCGAGCGCGACGGCCGCGACCGCGGCGAACGCGACACTGCGCAACCGAGTGGATCTCATGGGTCTGTCTCCTGGAATGTTGTGGTGGGGTCTCAGGTCGTGGGCCGCAGCCAGACCGCGGCATCGGGGGCGAGCCGACCCGCGTCGAGCGGCGAGCTGGCGAGCCAGACGTGGTCGCTGCTCGGCAGCTCCACGGACGTGTCGGTCAGGTTGACGACGCACGCGAAGTGCGCGCCGCGGCGGAAGGCGATGATCCCGGGAGCGGTCTCGATCCAGCCGAAGTCGCCGGTGGCGAGGTCGGGATGCGTACGCCGGATCAGCAGCGCCATCCGGTGGAGGCTGAGCATCGAGCGCGGGTCGGCCGACTGCGCCTGCGCGGTCAGGTGCGCCCAGCCCTCGGGCTGAGGCAGCCAGGTCTTCGCGCCCGTCGGGCTGAAGCCGTACGGCGGCCGGTCCCCGCTCCACGGCAGCGGCACCCGGCAACCGTCCCGGCCGGGGTCGACACCACCGCTGCGGAAGTGCATCGGGTCCTGGATCCGGTCCGGCGGGATGTCGGCCTCGTCCAGGCCCAGCTCCTCGCCCTGATAGAGGTAGTACGCCCCGGGCAGCCCCATCGCCAGCATCGCCGCCGCCCGCGCCCGCCGCTCGCCGAGAGCTCGGTCGGTCGGGGTGCCGTAGCGCTTGGTCTCGAACGCGAACGCGGTGTCCACGCGGCCGTAGCGGGTCACCGGACGGGTGACGTCGTGGTTGGAGAGCACCCAGGTGGCCGGTGCGTCGGCCTCGCCGTGCACACGCAGCGTCGTCTCGATGGAGGTACGCAGCGCCTGGGCGTCCCACGGCGCGGTCATGAAGTCGAAGTTGAACGCCGCGTGCAGGGCGTCGGGGCGCAGGTAGCGGATGAACCTGGCGGTGTCGGGGAGCCAGACCTCGCCGATCAGGGCCCGGTCGGTGCCGTACTCCTGGGCGATCCGGCGCCAGCCACGGTAGATCTCCTGGAGCTCCTCGCGGTCGACGTAGGGGTGCTCCCCCGGTCGCGGGTCGGCGGGGACGTCGGGGAGGTCCGGGTCCTTGGCGAGGAGCGCGGCGGAGTCGATCCTTATCCCGGCAACCGCGCGGTCGAACCAGAACCGCAGGATCTCCTCGTGCTCGAGGCGTACGTCCTCGTGCTGCCAGTTGAGGTCGGGCTGCTCGGCGGAGAAGAGGTGCAGGTACCACTGCTCGGGGACGCCGTCGGGCGTCGAGAGCCGGGTCCAGGCGGTGCCACCGAACTCCGAGGTCCAGTCGTTGGGCGGCAGCTCGCCGTCAGGGCCACGGCCGTCGCGGAACCAGAACCGGTCCCGTTCGGGTGCGCCCGGTCCCGCGGCGACCGCGGCCCGGAACCAGCGGTGCTGGTCGGAGACGTGGTTGGGGACGACGTCGATGATCGTGCGGATGCCGAGCTCGAGGGCGTCCTGGATCAGCGCCTCCGCCTCGGCGAGGTCGCCGAAGAGCGGGTCGATCGCGCGGTAGTCGGCGACGTCGTAGCCGCCGTCCGCCATCGGCGAGGGGAACCAGGGGGTGAACCAGATCGCGTCGATCCCGAGGTCGCGCAGATAGGTCAGACGGGCTCGCACCCCGGCCAGGTCACCGGTGCCGTCGCCGTTGGCATCGGCGAAGCTGCGCGGGTAGATCTGGTAGATCGCCGCGGAGCGCCACCAGTCGGCAGGGCGCTCGGTGAAGACCGGGAGCGGCGCCGGTGCCGGCTCGCTCCGTCGAGATTCCGTGGCGGTCACGGGCACTCCGTTCTCGGCAGCTCACACTCATGTGATAGCCGTCACCCTGACGGCGTGCAGCGACCGTAGAGCCAGCCGCAGAAGGTGCGCAAGAACTTGACAGTGCGTAATTAATTTCAGGACTTTGCGCGCCGGCTTGCAGGTCCGGTCGAGCGCCGGACCACCAGCTCGCCCTCGAAGAGCAGCTCGTCGACCGGCCCGAGCGTGCCGTCGATCTGGCTCACCAAGAAGTCGACCGCCGCCCGGCCCATCGCCTCGATCGGCTGCCGGATGGTGGTGAGCGGCGGGTCGGTGAAGGCCATGAACGCCGAGTCGTCGAACCCGATCACGGACACGTCCGCAGGCGTCGAGAGCCGGGCCCGGCGCACCGCCCTGACCGCTCCCAGCGCGAGCGGGTCGCTGGCACACACGATGCCGGTCGCGCCCTGCTCGACCAGCCGCGCCGCGGAGGCCTGTCCGCTCTGGAGCGAGTAGAGGCTGCGGACGACCAGATCCTCGTCGAACGGCACGCCGGTCCGGTCGCAGACGGCACGGAAGGCGGTCAGCTTGCGCTCGGAGGGAACGTGGTCGCGCGGGCCCAGGACCAGCCCGATCCGCTCGTGCCCGAGCGCGATCAGGTGCTCGGCGGCCTGCTCCATCGCATCGGCGTCGTCACAGACCACCCGAGGGAACGGCAGGTCGTCGATGGCCGCGTTGATAAGCACCACGGGAAGGTTGCGGCCGGCGAGGCGGTCGTAGTGGGCATGGCCCGCGTCCCGCTGTGCGTAGGCGCCGCCGGCGAACACGACGCCGGCCACCTGCTGCTCCAGGAGCAGGTCGACGTACTCCGACTCGGTCACGCCGCCGGCCGTCTGTGTGCACAGCACCGGGGTCAGCCCCTGCTGGGCGAGGTGGGCGCCGAGGACCTCGGCGAGCGCCGGGAAGATCGGGTTCTGCAACTCAGGCAGAACCAGACCCACCAGCCTGGCACGCTCACCGCGAAGCTTCACCGGCCGCTCGTAGCCGAGTACGTCGAGCGCGGTCAGCACCCGTTCGCGGGTCGCCGCCGAGACCCCCGGCTTGCCGTTGAGCACCCGGCTCACGGTCGCCTCGGAGACCTTGGCGCGGGCCGCTGCGTCGGCAAGACGTCTACTCATGAGCGCAAGAATATAACTGCTTTACGCAAGCTGTCTGCAAGCATCGTCGTCCTTGACGCACAATTCAATAAGTGATTTAGTCACTTTCTGTGACCAGCAACACACCATCGCTCTCTGAACGCATCGCCGACGGGATCGTCGCCATGATCGAGGCCGCGGGCCTGGAGCCGGGCGACGCCCTGGCCTCCTCCCGCGAGCTGGCCAAACGGTTCGAGGTGACCACACCGACGATCCGGGAGGCGCTGCGCCGCCTGGAGGCGACCGACGTGATCCGCTTCCGGCACGGATCGGGCACCTACGTGAGCGGCGGGGTGAACCGGCGGCTGCTGGTCAACCCGCATGTCTCGGAGTCGCGCAGCGAGTCGGTCATCGAGCTCCTCGACGCCCGGATCGTGCTCGAGCCGCCGGTCGCGGCGGCCGCGGCCGTGCAGCGCACCGACGAGGACCTCGCCGCGCTGACCCTCTCGGCCGACAACTCGCTCAAGCCGCAGTACGCCGACGAGCGGCCCGAGCTGCACTTCCACGTCGCGCTCGCCGGCGCGTCGGGCAACCTGCTGCTGCGCGAGACCGTCGAGGCGCTGCTGCAGGTGAGGGCCCGCGACCAGATCGAGATCCGGCACCGCTACACCGACCGCGACCGCGACCACGCCGACCACCTCCGGATCGTCGAGGCCGTACGCGACGGGGACGCCGACGCCGCAGCCGCCCTGACCCGTGAGCACCTGGTCGCGATCCGCGAGGCGATCGCCTCCACCCTCGGTCCGGAGCAGGCCCGATGACCCCGAAGCTCGCCGAGATGACCACCCTCGAGGCCGCGGCGGCCGCCGAGAGCGGGACGGTCGTGGTCATCCCCGTCGGTGCTTTCGAGCAGCACGGTGCCGGCCTGCCCCTGGCCACCGACCAGATCCGCGCCGAGGCCCTCGCCGACTCGGTTGCCGAGGCCCTCCCCGGCAAGGTCGTCATCGGTCCGGGCGTACCGGTCGGCGTCTCTCCCCACCATCAGGCCTTCGCCGGCACGGTGAGCCTGCGCCCGGCGCTGTTCGCCGCCGTCGTACGTGAGTACGTCGAGTCGCTGGCCGCCCACGGCTGGCGCCGGTTCCTCGTGGTGACCGGTCACGGCGGCAACAACGCCACTCTCGGCACGCTGGCCCAGGAGCTGCTGCGAGACCGGCCCGACCTGGAGCTCGCCTGGACTCCGGTGACCGCACTCGCCAAGGACGCCGTGGCCGGCATGGAGCTGAGCGAGGTCTCCGGTCACAGCGGCGAGGCCGAGACCGCCCAGATGCTGCACATCGCCCCTCATCTCGTACGCCACGACCTGCTCGCCCCGGGCACGACCGCGCCCGACCAGCTCGACCCGTTGGCCCGGTTGGCCCGCTCGGTGAGCCATCCCGCCGTAGCCCTCCCCTACGACCGTCTCTCCCCCACCGGCGTGCTCGGTGACCCGCGTCGCGCCACCGGCGAGGACGGCCGCGCGATCCTGGGCGAGGCCACCGACCGCCTCGTCGCCTTCATCAAGGAGTGGCTCGACACCTAGGCCACCCGCCCACCCTCCAGCTCGGGACCCCGACCGGGACGCGCACCGCGTCGCCGGGCGATCCAGCACACCCTCATGCACCCAGATGATGCCCCGAAAGGAGCACGACATGTCCCCACGACACCTCCGCCTGCTGGCGCCGGCAGCCGCTGTCGCCGCCGTGGCCGCGCTGTCCCTGGCCCCGACCGCGACCACCGCACTGACCTCGACCTCGGCCCCGGACCGTGCGACCGGCGAGACGACGCGCTGCGCCAAACCCACCGACCAGGAGCCCGACAGCAGCCAGAAGTACGAGCTGACCAGCGGCGACCTCGAGCGCAGCTACGTGCTGCGCCTGCCCGAGGGCTACGACCGCCGTGACGACTGGCCGCTGATCGTCGCCTACCACGGCCGCGGCAGCACCGGCGTCGAGGTCGAGGGCTTCTCCGAGCTCTCCGACCTACCCGCCGTGGTCGCCTATCCCGACGGCGCGATCGGCACCGGATCGGGCTACCGCAAGGCCTGGCAGGGCGCCCCCTATGAGGCACCGGGAGTCGACGACGTCGCCTTCACCCGCGACCTGCTCGCCGCCATCGAGGCCGACCACTGCATCGACACGACACGCGTCTATGCGACCGGCAAGTCCAACGGCGCCGGCTTGGCCGCTCTGCTCGCCTGTCAGCTCCCGAACACCTTCGCTGCCGTCGCCCCGGTCGCACCTGCGCTCTATCCCGGTGCCCGCACCGGCTGCGCCGAGGCGCCGCCGACGCCGATCCTGGAGATCCACGGTGTCGCCGACGCGACCATCCCCTACGCCGGCGACGCCGACCGTGACCTGCCCGCGATCCCCGAGTGGGTCCAGGGCTGGGCCGAGCACAACGGCTGCACCACCTCCACCACCCGCACCCGCCGCGACATCGCGACCACCCGGTGGACCGGGTGCGACCAGGGTGCCGAGGTCCAGCACGTCGCCGTCGCCGGCGGCGGCCACGTCTGGCCGGGCGGCGACATCTACTCCGGTGGCGGCCACGTCACCCACACCATCGAGTCCGCGACGGTGATCTGGGACTTCTTCTCCCGCCACCGCCTCACCAGCGAAGGGTGACTGACATGACCAGCACCGCAACCCCCACCAGCAGCGACAGACTGCCGTGGATCATCCGCGCCATGGGTGTGGTCGAGCGCGTCGGCAACGCCCTGCCGCACCCGTTCTGGCTCTTCTGGATCCTCGCCGCGATCCTCGCCGTGATCAGCGCGATCTGCGCCGCCGCCGGCGTCTCGGTGATCTCGCCGAGCGACGGGGAGGAGGTCGTCGTCCAGAGCCTGCTCAGCGGGGAGGGCCTGGCGATGGCGGTCTCCACGATGGTCTCCAACTTCGCCGAGTTCCCGCCGATGGCGACCATCGTCGTGGTCATCATGGGCGTCGCGGTCGCCGAGCGCACCGGGTTCCTGACCGCGGCGATGAAGACCGGCATCTCCCGGGTGCCCGTCGGCTGGGTGGTCTTCGCCGTCGCCTTCACCGGAACGGTCGCCCACGTCGCCTCGGCCGCGGCGTACATCATCCTGGTTCCGCTCGGTGGACTCGCCTTCCGGGCCGTGGGACGCTCCCCGATCCTCGGGATCGTGGTCGCCTACACCGCGATCGCCAGCGGGTACGACGCCAGCCCGATCCCGACGCCCAACGACGCGATCTTCGCCGGTATCACCACCGCCGCTGCCCAGATCGTCGACGAGAGCGCGTACGTCTCCCCCGTCAGCAACTGGTTCTTCAACATCGCCTCCTCGCTGCTGCTGGCCGCGGTGATCACCCTGATGACCAAGTTCGTCCTCTCCAAGCGGCCCGACCTCGACGCCGACGAGGACGCCGACGACGGCGACTTCGGCACCCTCGAGCTCGACGGCCGCGAGCGTCGTGCGCTGCGCTGGTCCCTGGTGAGCCTGCTGGTCGCGATCGTGGTCGTCGCCGCCGTCGTGATCCCGCCGTCCTCGCCCCTGCGCGGCGAGGACGGGTCGCTGACCGAGTCGCCGTTCCTCACCGGCATCGCCGCGATCGTCGCGGTGCTCTTCGGCCTCGCCGGCACCGTGTACGGCACGCTGTCCGGTTCGATCACCAAGGCCGGTGACGTACCGGCGCTGATGGGCCAGGGGATCAAGCAGATGGCGCCGGTGCTCGTGCTCTTCTTCGCGATCGCACAGTTCCTGGCGTACTTCGAGTGGTCCCACCTCGGCGACGTGCTCGCGGTCAACTCCGCCGAGGCCCTGGAGACCAGCAACATCCCGGTGTGGGTGGTCTTCCTGCTCGTCCTGGTGCTGCTCAGCGTCGTCAACATCATGGTCACCAGCGGCTCGGCGATGTGGTCCATCGCCGCACCGGTCCTGGTGCCGATGCTGATGCTGCTCTCGGTGCCGCCGGAGACCACCCAGGCGCTCTTCCGGATCGCCGACTCCGGCTCCACCGCGATCACCCCGATGAGCCCGTACTTCGTGATGGCCCTCGGCTTCCTGCAGCGCTACCGCAAGGACGCCGGCATCGGCACCCTCGCGTCCTACACGCTGCCGCTGGCGATCGCGATGAGCCTGGCCTGGACCGCCCTGTTCTTCCTGTGGTGGGCGCTCGGGATCCCGCTGGGGCCGGGGGCTCCGGTCCGCTGACCCACCTCCGGCAGGGCCGGCCGGCCTCGCCTCAGGCGCGCCCGGCCGGTACCGGCTCAGGTGAAGGTGAAGGCGATGGCGCGAGCGCTGTCGCCTGCTCCTCGGCGAGCTTCTTGTAGAGCCTGCGCAGCCGGACCACACCGAGGTCGTGCTGATAGAGGTTCTCGGCCTGGTCGGCGTCCTCGGACATGGCCTCGAGCATGACCCGGTCCTGCTCGAGCACGTGCCAGTGGCGGGCCTCGAGCTTGGTGCGGTAGAGGAAGCGCCACACGTCGCGCTCCCAGCCGCTGACCTTGCGGTAGCGCCAGAAGAACACGGCGGTGGTGTGCTCGTCGATCGGGGTGCCCATGCCGACGATGCCGAAGGAGCCGCCGGGGCCGGCGGTCGGCGGGTACGGGATGGAGAGGTCGACCCAGTCGATGCCGGTGCGGCAGAACTCGACCCAGTCGAAGTTCACGCCGCGCTGGTCGGTCTTCTCGAAGAAGAAGCCGCGGTCGGTCTCGCGGATGCGGAACCTGGCCTCGACGTCACCGCCGAACATCGAGTGTGACTCGCGGTGCAGGAACGCACCGTGCATCGGGTCGAGCAGGTTCTCCATGGCGTAGCGCCACGGGGTGTCCCACTCGGCGTAGCAGAGGAACGAGGAGATCTCCTCGTCGACCAGTGGGTCAGGCAGGGCGACCGGGGCGGGATCGGGGTGCTGCTCGTCGCCGATGTAGGCGAGGATCGCGCCGCCCAGCTCCTGCAGCGGCGGGCTGGGCACCAGCGTCTTGCCCTCCAGGTTGCAGCCGGGCAGGCCGGGAACCGAGACGACCTTGCCGGTGCCGTCGACCTGGACTCCGTGGTAGGCGCAGGCGATCTTGCTGCCGAGGTGCTGACCCTGCGAGAGGGGCGCGCCCCGGTGGGGGCAGCGGTCCTCGAGCATCCGCAGGGTGCCGTCGGACTCCCGGAACAGCACCCAGTCGATCCCGAGCCGGCGCACCCGGTGGACACCGCCCTGCGGCACCATGTCGGAGGGGCAGATCGCGTACCACTGGTTGCGCAGGCCGGTCGCGAGGATCTGGTCCGCGCTCAGCTGTCGTTTGACCATCGGTCCCATGGCTCAGTCCTCCTGCTTCCCCGCCGCGGCGAGCTCGGCGATCGCTGTCGTGAATCCCTCGGCGGTCCAATGACCGCCGCCGGGAGCCGGGATGCCGAGCTCGTTGAGCCCGTCGACGAGACCCGGCAGGTCGTGCCGCCCGCCACCGAAGACCTCTTCGATGGCACCGGCGAGCTTGGTCTCCCACGGCGTCGTCTCGGTGACCGCCGCCTGGATCGGCGCTAGATAGCCCATTGCTGTGTTCTCCCTCGTGTGCAGTCGATACGGCGCGTCAGATGTCGAGCGCCAGCTCGGGGGTCCGCGCCCGGGAGACGCAGATCATCATGGTGGAACCGGTCGCCTGCTCGGTGTCGCTGAGCAGGGAGTCGCGGTGGTCGGGGGTGCCGGCGAGCACCTTGGTCTCGCAGGTGCCGCAGATGCCGTCGCGACACGAGCTCGAGACCGTGATCCCGGCCCCCTCGAGGGCATCGATGACCGGTACGTCAGCAGGAACCTGCACGACCCGGCCCGATCGGCGGCAGTCGACCGAGATCGGCTGCTCGCCGTCGGGGTCGACCTCGATCTGCTTGGCCTTGAAGCGCTCGACCTGGAGCGTCCCGTCGGGCCAGCCCGCGGCGTGCTCCTCGACAGCGGCCAGCAGCCCCTCGGGTCCGCAGCAGTAGACCAGCGTGCCGGGGTCGGGCGTCGGCAGCGCAGCGGCGAGGTCGAGCCGGCCGTGGGTCTCCTCCGGGATGACCCTCACCCGGTCCCCGTACGCAGCCAGCTCGTCGAGGAACGCCATCGAGTCCTCGCGGCGGCCGCCGTACCACAGCTCCCAGTCGGTGCCCTGCCGCTCGGCCTCGGTGAGCATCGCGAGCAGCGGGGTGATCCCGATGCCGCCGGCGACGAAGACGTAGCGCTTGGCGGGCAGGAAGTCGAAGTTGTTGCGGGGGCCGACCACGCGGAGGCGGTGTCCGGGGCGCAGCCCCTCGTGGACGTACTCCGAGCCGCCGAGGGCGGCCTGCTCGCGCAGCACCGCGACCCGGTAGCCGCCGCGGTCGGCGGGGTCGCCGCACAGCGAGTACTGCCGCACCAGCGACCCCTTCAGGGTCAGGTCGACGTGGGCGCCCGGGCTCCACTCCGGCAGCGGGTCGCCGTCGGGGTGGACGAGCCGCAGCGAGAGTACGCCGTCGGCCTCCAGGGTCATCTGCTTGACCAGGAGCTCCAGCTCCTGCTCCTCGGTGGCGAGACTCATGACGACCTCCTCGTGGTCGGTTCGGGGACCTTGACCGGTGGGGTGAACGGCCGCGGCATCGGGCCGAAGGAGGTCAGATCGACCTCGACGAGCACCGGCCCGCGCCGGGCGACGGCTCGGTCGAGCTCGGTCGCGGCCTCGGCGGCGGTGCCGATGCGCTGGTACGGCAGGCCGAGCGCGCCCGCGAGCGCGGCGAAGTCGGGGGTGGTGAGGTCGACGCCGGCGCGGTCGACGCCGCGGGCCTCCTGCATGTTGCGGAGCACGCCGTAGCCGCCGTCGTTGAAGACCAGCAGCACCAGCCACGGACGCTCCTGGGCGAGGGTGAGCAGCTCGCCGAGATGTACGGCCAGGCCGCCGTCACCGGCGATCACCACGGTCGGCTCGTCGGGGCGGCCCATCGCGGCGCCGAGACCCATGCCGAGGCCCTGGCCGATGCCGCCGCCGCGCGGGAAGACGTTGTCGCGGGGGTCGTAGACCTCGAAGAGCCGGTTGCCCCACGACGAGGACGCGATCGTAACGTCGCGGGCGAGCACCGATCGGCGCGGCAGCGCGGAGCGCAGCGCGTCGGCGAGCACGGCGTGGTCGCCGAGCCCCTCGCGCTGGGTGGCGCGTACGTCCTCGCGGGCCCGGGTCACCCGGCCCCGCCACTCCCTCGAGATCTCACTGCGCTCGCGCACGGCGGCGGTGAGGGCGGGCAGCACGTCACGAGCGTCGGCGGCCACGCCGGCGGCGATCGGGAAGACCCGCCCGAGCGCGGCCGGGTCGAGGTCGACCTGGACGTGCACCGCGGGCAGGACGAGGTCGTAGTCGCGGGTCTCGTTGGACCGGAAGTGGGTGCCGATGCTGAGCAGCAGGTCGGCCTCGGCGAGCAGCTCGCCGCCACCGGGGGTGGCGCCGTAGTTGCCGACCACGAGCAGGTGGTCCTCGGGGACCGCACCGCGACCGGAGTTGGAGGTCAGCAGGCCCGCGCCCCAGGTCTCGACCAGCTCGGTCAGCTCCGCGCCGGCCTCGGCGACGCCGCCGCCGGCCCAGATCAGCGGCCGCTCGGCGGCGAGGATCAGCTCGGTCAGCGCATCGAGGCCCGCGGGCGCCGACACAACCGGCTCCTCGGCCTCCGCGACGACCTCGACGACCTCGCGCTGGGGCAGGTACTGCAGGTCGATCGGCCACTCGACGCTCACCGGGCCGCCGGCGCGCCCGCGACCACCGAGCGCCCGGTCGACGGCGGCGCGCAGGATGCCGGCCGACTCCTCGAGCGAGGGCACGGAGACCGCGTCGAGCGAGACCGCCTCGAGCATCCCGAGCTGGTCCTTGGTCTCATGGATGAAGCCGCGTCCGGAGCCGAGGTAGGCGGACTCGACCTGCCCGGTCACGTGCAGCACGGAGGTGGCCGAGCTCAGCGACTCGATCAGCGAGCCGGCCGCGTTGCCCGCGCCGGTGCCGGTGCTGGTCAGCGCGCAGCCGAGGCCGCCGGTCGCCCGGGCGTAGCCGTCGGCCGCGTTGACGGCGCTCGCCTCGTGGCGTACCGGTACGAAGCGGAGCTCGCGCGAGACCGCCTCGACGAGCGGCAGGTTGTGGACGGAGATGACGCCGAAGACGGTGTCGACGCCCACCTCGCGAAGCACCGCGACGAGCAGGTCGCCGCCGTCGGCGTAGGTCACCACATCGGGTGCGGGGGCGGTGGTCAGGTTGGTCATCTCGGTCTCCTCAGGCCACGTAGCGGGCAACGCCGCCACACACGTCGAGCGCAGCGCCGGTGACGTACGAGGCGCGCGGGGACAGCAGGGTCACGACCATCGCGGCGACCTCCTCGGCCCGGCCGAACCGGCCGAGCGAGATGCCGCGGTCGGCGGCGAGGTCGCGTTCGAACGCCTCGTAGGAGGCGGCGGTCTCGTCGGCCTCGAAGCGCCGCCGCCACTGGCCTGTGTCGATCAGCCCGAGGCAGACGCTGTTGACCCGGATGTCGGGTGCGTACTCGGAGGCCATCGACTTGGTCAGGTTGAGCAGCCCGGCGCGCGCGGCCGAGGTGGTGACCAGGCGCGGCTCGGGCTGGCGGGCGAGCACCGCGTTGATCGTGACGATCGCGGCAGCGTCGGAGGCCCGCAGGTGCGGAAGCGCGGCGCCGGTGACGTTCAGGACACCGCCGAACTTGAGGTCGAGCTCGTCGCGGAAGTCCGCGACGGTCGCCTTGTCCAGCCCGAGCATCCGGGACTGGCCGGCGTTGTTGACCAGCCCGTCGATCCCGCCGAACCGGGCCACCCCGGCCTCGACGAGCGCGTTCACCTGGTCGGCGTCGCGTACGTCGCAGCTGATCGCGAGCACCCGGTCGGCGGGCGCACCGAGGTCGGCGAGCGCCTTCTCGAGCACGTCGAGCCGACGGGCACAGGTGATGACGTTCGCGCCCTCCTCGAGGAGGGCGGCGACGGTCGCGAGGCCGACGCCGGAGCTGCCGCCCGTGACGAGCACGGTGCGATCGGCGAGATGGAGGTCCATGGTCTGGGGTCCTGTCAGTGGAAGACGAAGCCGCCGTCGACGACGAGCTGCTGTCCGGTGATGTAGGCGGCCTCGGGGCCGAGCAGGAAGGCCGCGGCTCCGACGACGTCGGCGGGCTCCTGGTCCCGGGTCAGCGCCCGGTTGTCGCGGTAGAGCTGGTGGCGGTGCTCGGGGATCTGCTGCGCCGCCTCGGTGGTCGTCAGGCCGGCCGCCAGGGTGTTGACGGTGATCCCGTAGGGACCGAGGTCACGCGCCATCGCCCGGGTCAGCGCCGCAAGACCGCCCTTGGAGGCGATGTAGTGGGCGAGGTTCGCCGAGCCGTAGAGCGCCGAGTCCGAACCGATGTTGAGCACCCGGCCGCCGCCCGCCTCGATCATCCCGGGGACGACCTCGCGGCTGACCAGCCACGGACCGCGCAGGTTGACCGCCATCAGCGAGTCCCACTCGGCGGGGTCGATCTCGTGGACCGGCTTGCCGCCGACCCCGTCGGCGCGGGCGGCGTTGTTGACCAGGCCGTGAACCGGCCCGGTCTCCTTCACCATCGCCCGCACCGACGCCTGGTCGGTGACGTCGACCGGGACGGTCGAGACGTCGTGGCCCTCCTCGCGGAGGGTGGCTCCGGCAGTCTCCAGCCAGTCCTCGCGAATGTCCGCGAGCCACACCCGGGCACCGGCCTGGGCCAGGCGCCGGGAGATCGCCAGCCCGAGGCCGCGGCCCGCGCCCGTGACCAGAACCGGTGCACCGTCGAGACTCATGGGTCAGTCCCGGGTGACGCCGTGCATCGCCGAGGTCTCCGGGTACGTCGGGACCTGCGGCTTCTGGGCACCGATGATCACGCAGAACAGCGCGTCGGTGTCGCCGTTGTTCTTCAGGCTCCGCGGCACGCCGGCCGGCACCACGATCATGTCGCGGTAGCCGAGGGTGCGCTTGACGACCTGGCCGTCACGGTGCACGCCGACCTCGACCTCGCCCTCGAGGACGAAGAAGGCTTCCTCCGCGTCGTGGTGGGTGTGCTCGGGGCCCTCGCCGCCCGGGGGCAGCAGCATGTTGGAGAAGGTGAAGCCCTGGGACTTGATGGTGCGGTTGTCGTTCTCGTGGTTTCCGGTCGCGCCGGAGCCGACGTAACGGACCTGGGCACGCTTGAACTGGTCGCCCGCCTTGGCCTGGAAGCCGAGCGTGTCCCAGTCCTCGTGCCGCGAGGCGCGGGTCAGGATGATGGAGTCGGTGAACTCCTCCAGGCTCTCGGCCGTCTCGTACGTGAGGGGCTGTTGGGTGATCGACATGGGGTGGTTCCTTTCGGTGCGGTGTTCGTTATCGGGTTTCGGGAGTGGCGTCAGCCGTAGAGGCGCTCGACGATCCCGACGAAGGAGGAGAGCCAGGCGTTGAACGCCTCGGGCGACTCCTGGTTGGCAAGATGGCCGGCCCCGCGCAAGGTCACCAGGACCGCGTCGGGGATGCCGCCGGCAAGCGCCTGCGACTCGGTGATCCCGGTGACCTGGTCCTGGTCACCGCAGAGCACGAGCGTCGGGGTGTCGATCGCGCCGAGCTCGGTGGTCAGGTCGGTCGCCGCCATCGACTCGGCCGCCAGGGCGTAGCCCGGGACCCGGATCGAGTCCCGCATCGTGGCGATCACCCGCTCGACCAGCTCGTCCGACGCCGCCGGGCTCACCAGCCGGGGGCCGCGGCCACCGGCGAAGGCCGCGCTGCCGGCGGCATCCAGCTCGGCGGCCCGCGTACGCATCGCCGCGGCCTTCTCCGGGGCCGTGCCGGAGCCGCGGCTCGCGTCGGCGAGCACGAGGCTGCGGACCAGCCCGGGGTGTCGGGAGGCGAGCCGGACCGCGATGACCCCGCCCCAGGAGACACCCAGGACGTGGACCGGGCCGGCTGCCGCGTACTCTTCGATGACGGCGGCCGCCGCGTCGGCGAACCCGTCGAGGTCGAGAGCGGTGTCGGGGTCGGCGGAGCGGGCGTAGCCAGGGGCGTCCCAGGCCAGCAGCCGGAACTCGCCGGCGAGCGCGGCGATCTGGGGCGCGAACGAGGCCGAGCTCGAGCCGATGCCGTGCAGGCACAGGATGGTCGGGCCGCTGCCGGCGTCCTCGACGTGGACCCCGGTGGCGCGGAGCGTGGTGGTGGTCATCGCGGCCTCAGATGATGCTGACCGCGCCGACCGGCCGGCCGACGAGCATGGACAGGGACCGGACCACGGCGCGCGAGACCACACCGCTCGTACGCGGGTTGGCGGCCGAGGGGTGGTTGCGGATCTCGAAGCGGTAGCTGCCGGCGTCCGCGTCCGCCTCGATGACATGGCTGGTCAGCGAGGCGGCCGGGTCGGCGATGAGGCGGACCTCGACCAGCTCCAGGTCGCCCACGGCCAGCCCGACGGTCGCCGCGACGTTGAGCGAGCGCGGGAAGTAGAGCGCGGCCTCCGCGGCCGAGCCCTGGAAGATGGTCGTCGGCTCGGTGGTGGCGCGGACCCGCGCCTGGGTCTCGTCGTCCATCCACGGCTGCAGCAGGGTCGCGGGCAGCTTGGTGGTGGTCACCGACGCCCGGTGCACCGCACCGTGGCTCGCGGCGCTGACCAGCAGGTCGATGCCGCCGATGGCGCCGGAGGTGATGAACATCCGACCCGGGCCGGCGGCCCTGAGAGCGGCCACCAGCTCCTGGTCGGCCAGTGCCCCCGCCGAGGTGATCAGCAGGTCACGACCGGCGTCGAGGATCTCGGCACCGTGCCGGGAGACGACCGCCTGACCGGCACACTCGACGATCACGTCGCTCGACTCGATCGCCTTCGCGAGCCGGATCTGCGGCACCGGACACTCGCCGACCGGGGTGTCGTTGACGACACCCACGACCTCGACGTCCTCGACGGCGCCGCCGACCAGTGCCTCGATCACGGGCCGGCCGATGGCTCCCGCGCCGATGATGCTGACCTTCGTCATCGGGCCACCTCCACCAGGTCACGAGCCGTCGCCGGGGCGTAGGACGCGGCCAGGTCAGGACGGTCGGCGAAGACGCCCGCGTCCTCGATGCCGGCCATGTGGCTGCGTACGTCCTTGGACGGCGGGCCTGCGGTCCCCCACAGGTCGGACAGCTCGGGGACCCGGCGCCAGACCTTGCACAGCCACTGGTCCTCGACGACCTGGGCGACGTCGGAGGTGTACTCGCACACGAGCCCGGCGGGGTCGGCGAAGTAGGAGAAGGTGTTGTTGCCCGGACCGTGGCGACCGGGACCCCACAGCGGGGGGACGCCCTGCTGCTTGAGCGAGCCGATGCCTCGCATGAAGTGGTCCATGCTCGGCATCTCGTAGGCGACGTGGTTGACCGAGGTCCAGGCTGCCTGGTTGAAGGCGATGCTGTGGTGGTCGGTGTTGCAGCGCAGGAACGCCATCTGGTGCTCGGACCAGTCCGAGACCCGCATCCCGAGGACGTCGGTGTAGAACGCCACCGCGCGGTCGATGTCGACCGTGTTGAGCACGACATGCGTCACCCCGATCGGGACGGGACGGTCCCGGTCGAGCGGCTTCACGGCGTGGACGTCGGCGACGAGCTCGATCACCCGGCCCTCCGGGTCGGCGAAGCGGATCCCGTAGCCGCCGCCCGCCTGGTCCAGGGCGCCCGGCTCGGCGAGCATCGGGATCCCACGGAGGGCGAGCCGGCGAGCGGCCTCGTCGACCTCGGCCGGCGTACGCACCGCGAACGAGATGGCGCCGAGACCGTTGCGCGCCGCGCGGGTCAGCTGGAGGACGTGGTGGTTCTCCCCGGTGCCGCGCAGCCAGGTGTCGTCGTGGTCCTGCTCGACGACCGAGAGGCCCCAGACCTCGGAGTAGAAGTCCGTCGACTCGGCGAGCGTCGGCACCTGCAGCTGGACGCTGCGCAGTGAGTGCAGTGTGGCGATCGACATCTCGACTCCTTTCTCTTAGTGATTAATATTTAAGCGCTTAGGCTTTTTCATGTCAAGAGGAAACCGTGGCCCAGGTCACCTTGTGCTCAGCCGGCCCAGGGGTGCGGCGCCTCGTCGAGCCCCCAGTAGAGGCTCTTCTGGCGCGTGTACTCCGCGATGCCGCGACGGCCCTTCTCGGTGCCGAGGCCGCTCTCCTTCATCCCGCTGAACGGGGTGGAGATGCTGAACTGCTTGTAGGTGTTGATCCACACCGTGCCGGCGTCGATCCGGCGGGCCACCCGCCAGGCGGTCCGGTAGTCACCAGTCCACAGGCCGCACGCCAGCCCGTAGACCGAGTCGTTGGCACGGGCGACGAGGTCGTCCTCGTCGTCGTAGGTGAGCACCGAGAGGACCGGTCCGAAGATCTCCTCCTGGCAGGTCGGCGCGGAGTTGTCCAGGCCCGCGATGACGGTCGGCAGGTAGTAGGCACCCTCTGCGTACGCCTCCCCCTCGGGCACGTCGCCACCGACCAGCACCTCCCCGCCGGCCGCGCGGGCGCGGTCGACGTGACCGGCGACGCTGTCGCGGTGCCGGTGATGGACCAGCGGCGCCACCTGGGTGAGCGGGTCGAGCCCGTGGCCGATGCGCAGCCGCGCGACGGCCTTGACCAGCCGTTCGAGGAACTCCTCGGCGCGGGCAGCGGGGAGGAAGAGCCGCGACCCGGCGATGCAGCTCTGCCCCGAGCTGGAGTAGATGCCGAACAGGATCCCCGCGATCGCGGCCTCGACATCGGCGTCCTCGAAGACGATGGTCGGGGACTTGCCGCCCAGCTCGAGCGTGACCGGCATCAGCTTCTCGGCAGCGGCGTGCGCGATGAGACGGCCGGTCGTGGTGCCGCCGGTGAAGGAGACCTTGCCGACGCCGGGATGGCGCACGATCGCGTCGCCGACGACCGATCCCCGGCCGGGCAGCACCGAGACCAGGCCGGACGGAAGCCCGGACTCGGTGATGATGCGGCCCAGGGCGAGCGAGACCAGCGGCGTCCACTCGGCCGGCTTGAGCACGACGGCGTTGCCGGCGGCGAGCGCAGGTGCGATCTTCTGGGCATCGCTGGCGATCGGCGAGTTCCACGGGGTGATCGCACCGACCACCCCGATAGGCTCATGGACGCTCATCGTGAGCGAGCTGCCCCGAGGAGCGGTCAGCTCATCGTCGAAGGTCTCCAGCGCGGCGGCGACGTAGCGGAAGGTGCCGGCCGCGCTCGCGACGAGGGCGGAGGTCTCGGTCAGCGTCTTGCCGGTGTCGCGGGTCTGCAGCCGGGCGAGCCGCCCGGCCGAGCCCTCGATCCCGTCGGCGATCCGGTGCAGGTGGCGCGCCCGTTCGTGCGGGAGCCGCCTGCCCCACGCTGCGGCGGCCTCCGCTCCACGAGTGACCGCCTCGTCGACATCGGCCTCCGTGGCGTGGTGCACGGTCGTGATCACGCTGCCGTCGGCCGGGTCGATGCTCTCCGACCCCGCTCCGCCGCCGCGGCGCCACTCCCCCGCGACCAGGATCTCGTCGGCGGGGACGACCAGGTCCGTCAGGTCCGGAGCGCTCACTGGGAGATCTCCTCCAACGTACGCTCGCGGGTCTCGACCGCGAACACGGCCGTGGTGAGCGCGCCGACGACGGCGACCGCACCCATGACGACGAAGACGTCGGCGATCGAGAACCCGCGGCCGATGAGGCCACCGACCACGAGCGGGCCGACGATGATGCCGAGCCTGCCGAACGCCCCGCCGACGCTGACGCCCAGCGCCCGCATCCGGGTCGGGTAGAGCTCGGCGGTGTAGACGTAGAGCGCGAGGCTCACCGCGAAGATGAACATCGCGGAGAGCGCCGACCAGATCAGGACGGTGCCCGCGCTGGTCGCGCCGGTCGAGGCGAGCACGAACAGGGTCGCGGCACTGCCGAGCATCGCGACCGCGATCGCCGCCCGGCGCCCGATGACGTCGATGGTCAGCGCGATGACGATGCAGCCGATGATGCCCGCGACGCTGGTGGCGACGCTGTAGCGCAGGGCGGTGTCGACGTCGAGGTGGAAGACCCGGCCGTAGATGGTCGGCAGCCAGGCGGCGATGCCGTAGTTGACGAAGTACGCCGTGAGCCAGGCCGTCGCCAGCATCAGCGTGCGCCGCAGGTAGACACCCTGGAACAGCTCCGAGAGACGGGCCCGGCCCTGGCGGACGGCCTGCGTCGCACCGGTCGCAGGCTCGGGCAGCTCACCCTTCTGAGCGGCGACCTCCGCCTCGATCCGGCGCGTCGCCTGGTCGGCCTCCTCCAGGCGGCCGCGGGCGGCGAGCCACCGGGGCGACTCCGGGACGCGCCGCATGAACGGCACCAGGATCAGCGGGATGGCGCCGAGCGCGAACAGCCAGCGCCAGCCGAAGGTGGGAACGACCCAGGCCGCCACCAGCGCCGAGGCCACCAGCCCGGCCGGGAAGATCAGCTCGTAGATCAGGACGAAGCGACCGCGGCGGTGGGCGCGGGTGATCTCACCGATGTACGTCGCCGCGACCGGGACCTCCGCGCCGAGCCCGAAGCCCTGGACGAACCTGAGCACCAGGAAGATCCACAGCGTGGAGGTGCCCGCCATGAGCAGGCTCATGACGGCGTACAGCACCAGCGAGCCGATGAGGACCGGCACCCGGCCGACCCGGTCGGCCAGCCAGCCACCAGCCAGCGCGCCGAGCAGCATCCCGATGCCGCCGATGGCGATCGTCCAGGCGATCAGGCCGGGGTTCAGGCCGAAGAACGGGATGAGCACCGGCAGCGCGTAGGCGATCATCAGCTGGTCGAAACCGTCGAAGAACGTGGCCACGCCGACGAGCACGCGGGTCTTGACGTGCCAGCGCGAGAGCGGCAGCCGCTCGAGCCGGGCACTGATCTGCTCGGCCGTGACGGCCGGCGGCACCGGGGTGATGTTGACCATGTGAGGGGTACTTTCGGTTCGCAGCACTCTACAGACGAAGAATCCCTAAGTGCTTAATCGTTAAGTGCTTAGAGTGTGCGCTGCGTCACGAACGGCCGTCAACCCCTCGTGCGTTAACTTCCTGTCTCATCACGCCCGACCCGGCTCGTACACTGCGACCATGACCGACACCGGATCCAGCGCCGACCAGCCCTCGGGCAGCGACGACGCGGTCGACGCGATCGTCTCCCAGTGGGCTCACGAGCGCCCCGACCTCGACCCCTCTCCGATCGCGCTGTTCGGACGGGTGCACCGGATCTACCTGCGCTACCAGTCGGTCCTGACCCAGGTCTTCGGCCGCCACGACCTCAACTCGGCCTCGTTCGACGTCCTCGCCGCGCTGCGCCGCGCGGGCGCGCCCTACCGCAAGACCGGCCGCGATCTCGCGAACGGCTCGCTGCTCTCCTCGGCAGGCGTGACCTTCCGGCTCGACCGCCTCGAGGCTGCCGGGCTCATCACCCGCCAGCGTGACGCCGACGACCGCCGCGTCGTCTACTCCCAGCTCACCGACGAGGGCCTCGAGGTGATCAACCGCGCGATCGAGGACCACCTGCGCGCGGAGGACGCACTGCTCCACCACCTCACCAGAGCGGAGCGCGACGAGCTCGCCCGGCTGCTCAGCAAGCTCGAGCGCTCCATCGTGGAGGCCGACTTCGACACCGACGGCGAGGTCGCCTCCTGAGACGTCCCCGGTGAGGACGTACGCCCGACGGTCAGGAATCCGTCGGCGATGACGGCGTCGCCTCGGGGCCGACGAGGTCGAAGAGTCGCTCGATCTCCTCAGCGGTCGGCTTGGGAAGGCCGGACCGGCCGTGGGCGAAGCCGATGCCCGCGTAGACCAGCAGGCCGGCCAGGACACGGGCCTCGGCAGGGTCGCCGCGAAGCTCGAGCAGGGCGCCCTCGACGAGGGAGAAGACGAACCGGTCGCCCTCGGCGATCACCTCGGCGACGGTGGGCTCGGTGCGGGCCCAGTCGCGCAGCGCACGCTCGACGCCCCAGTTGGAGTCGTCGAGGAGGCGCATGGTCATCGCCCTGAGTCGTTCGCGCGGTGGTAGCAGGTCGAGCTCGGCCAGCTGCTCGAGGACCTCCCGGGTCTGCGCCGACCAGTGCTCGGCCATCGCCGCATGCAGGGCGGCCAGGTCGGCGAAGTGCCAGTAGAAGCTGCCTCGCGTGACGCCCGCGTGACGACAGACGGCATTGATGTCGACGGCGCCGATGCCTTCGGCCACCAGCACGTCGAGAGCGGCCGCGGCCCAGTCGTCGGCCGTGAGCCGGGATCCGCGGGAGCGTCGCACCTGGGTCGCCATCGCCCCATCCTCCTCGGTCGGTCAAACAGAACCATACACAGATGTACGGTTCTCGGTTAGGGTGACGGGCAGCACGAGCGATCAGGAGATCCCATGAGCACCGACGTGCACACCCCGCCACCCCCGTCCGGAGCCCCGGGCGAGGTCTGCCCGACGCGGTTCCAGTACTGGAACCGCAAGGACCTCCCCCACTGGCAGCGCCGGCGCAACGTGTTCCGGAGGCTGACCGGGCACGACCTCTTCCCCACCGACGAGCAGGCCCGGCTGCTGTGCGAGGACCAGTTCGCCGGCGACCCGCTGGCTGAACGGTTCGTCGCCGAGGTCTTCTTCGGCGGGACGTACGGGCATGGCGAGGGCCGCGCGATGCTCGACCAGGCGCTCGACCACGGCATCGAGTCCGTGCCCGACGCACCGGAGTCGATGAAGGCACTCTTCGCCGACCTGGAGACCGTGCCGGACTGGGTCGACCGCGACCTCGTCGAGCAGGGGGCAGCCGTCTGGACCCGCTGGGGAACGATGCTGTTCAGCGTCGCCGGCGCGATCACGCTGGAGATCTACACCGAGGGCGCCGTGGCGATGCCGCTGTCCCTGGCGGGCGGGTACGCCGGGGACACCGCGTTGCGCCGCTTCCTCGAGACCGTGAAGTTCTGGATCGACGTCTCCGAGCCGGGCCAGCTCTTCGAGAGGAACTCCCAGGCGCGCAAGACCGCGATGCTGGTGCGGGTCATGCACGTCGCGGTCCGCAAGCGGGTCGGCGACCACCCCGAGTGGGACCACGAGGCATGGGGCCTGCCGATCAGCCAGACCTACGAGCAGATGACCCAGATCGGCGGCGCCGTCGCGCCCGCGCTGGCTCTGTGGCTCACCGGCGTCCAGACGACGCCGAAGGAGATGCGGGCGCTGATCCACTTCAACCGCTACATGGGCCACCTGCTCGGGGTGCAGCCGCGCTGGGCACCGACCACGATCATCGAGCAGCTGCAGGTGCTGTTCATGAGCACCGCGGCCCGCAGCTACGACGCCGGCCCCGCCGGCAAGGAGCTGATCGAGTCGTTCCCGGCGGCCTTCGCCCCGCGGCCGGGGCAGCACGGGCTCAAGCGGCTCCGGGCGGCGTACAACTACCGGATCTACTCGGCCTACTGCGCCCTGTGGATGGCTCCGGAGACCCGCCGGATGTACGACATGCCACCGGCGTTCCCGTGGCTGCTGATCATCCTCGTGCGGTTCCCGCTGGTGACGGTCGTCGAGCTGCTGCGTCGACTGCCCGGCCTGCGTCAGCTGCACGCGAGGGTGATGAACCGCCATCGCCGCAGCTGGTACGCGGCTCAGATGGAGGGCCGGCAGGCCGAGTTCGACGCGACAAGTGCGCTGCGGCGCTGACCCCAGGAGAGAGCGACGTGGCGATCACCATCACCGAGGGCTGGAGCGGCCCCGGCAGCAAGGACGGCAAGCTGACCGTCGTCGAGCCGCGCGACAACGCGCTGCACCCCGCCGACTCGAAGTGGGCCTTCGAGCACTGGTACTTCGACGCCCGCCTCGACACCGGTCACACCGTCGTCGTCTTCCTGCAGAAGCGCCGGCCCGAGGAGCCGCCGGGCAGCAAGCCGGTCGTGGAGGTCGTCGTCTACCACCCCGACGGCACCCGCAGGCAGGTCATCAAGCACTACCCGCACATGGCCTTCGAGGCCTCCGCCGAGCAGTGCCGGGCACGCGTCGGCCACAACATCGCCGAGCTGGTCGGCGCCGACCCGCTGCCCGCGCACCGGGTCAGGGTCGCCGAGGACGGCATCGAGTTCGACCTCACCTTCACCAACCGGACGCCGTCGTGGATGCCCGGCCAGGGCTGGACGAAGTACGGCGACAGCGACTTCTTCGGCTGGGTGGTCCCCGGCCCGCGGGCCGTCGTGACCGGCACCGTCGTCCTCGACGGCGAGACCATCGAGGCCCACGGCATCGGCTACCACGACCACAACTGGGGCGTCGGCAACATGCCCCGGATCATCGACCGCTGGCACTGGGGCCGCCTCTACACCGAGGACCTCTCGCTCGTCTACGCGATGGTGAGGACGCAGAAGCGGTTCGACCACCACGAGTCGAAGCCGCTCATGCTGGCTCTCGGCCACACGATCGTGCTGAGCACCGGGGAGGTCACCGTGACCGAGGGTCCGCTCGAGCACCATCGCGACGCCCATCGTGGCTACCCCACCTGGCTCCGCCTGAAGACCGCGGCATCGGCCGACGGGGTCAGCGAGGCATCCGTCGACCTGCGGCTCGACGTACGCGAGGTCATCCACGGCCACGATCTGCTCGACGACGTCCCGGTCGTCGGCACCAGGGTCGGCGGCGCGCTGCTCAAGCCGATCGTCCGTCGACTGGTCGGCGAGCCCGGCTACTTCCGCTTCCTCTCCGACTTCGAGCTCACCGTGACGATCGGCCGCGAGACCCGGGTCGAGCGCGGCCGCACGCTCCACGAGCTGGTCGCGCTGCACTAGTTTTCTAACCCACATTCAATTCTGACGCTACACTCGGAGTACGCCGAATCGGGACGGAAGGCAGGCCCGCATGAGCATCGCCGAACAACCCACCGAGACCAACGAGAACGATGCGTACGGACTGGCCGATCTCATCGCCGAGCAGGCGCTGATGCTCGGAGCCGGATCGACCGTGTTCTTCCAGCTCGCCGAGAAGGGGGTCGGGCTCGGCGTCGCCGAGCACAGCACCACGCTGCAACGACCCGCCGACCGGCTGCGGACGACGATGACGTACGTCTATGTCATGATCCTCGGCTCCGAGGAGGAGCGCCGGGCGATCTCGAAGATGGTGAACAGGGCCCACCGCACGGTCCGCTCCCCCGGCCGCTACACCGCCTTCGACCCCGAGCTGCAGCTGTGGGTCGCCGCGACGCTGGCGCACAACGGGATCTTCATCCACGAGCGGATCTGGGGTCCACCGAGCCCGGAGGTGCGGCTACGGCTCTACCGCGACGCGCAGATCTTCGGCAACGCCCTGCAGGTGCGCCCCGAGCAGTGGCCCGAGACGCTCGAGGAGTTCGACGCCTACTGGGAACAGAAGATCGCCGACCTGGAGCCCGACCCCGCCGTCCAGGACTTCTGCCACCGGCTGATCACCCAGGGCGCACCGGTCTGGCTGCGCTGGATGACGCCGCTCCAGGCCCTGCTCGACCGCGGCAACCTGGACCCGCACACCCGCGAGATCCTCGGTTTCGAGTGGACGGCGAAGGACCAGCAGCGCTACGACCTGTTCTGGAGGGCGTTCCCGCCGATCTACCGGCGGATGCCCCGCCGGCTGCGCCAGTTCCCCGCCCGCCTGACGCTGTGGGACATGCGCCGCCGGATGCGCACCGGGGCGCGGGTCATCTAGAGCTCCTCGAGCATCGCGACCAGGGCCGCGCCGAGCTGCCTGCGCGCCTGCTCCGGCGAGATCGTCCTGTGCTCGACGATCTCGCGAGCCATCGCCTTCACCGCACCGCCGAAGGCGCGTACGGTCGCGTGCGCCACCGCGCGCTCGGCCTCGGTGCCGGCGAAGCCGATCACGTCCAGCACCCGGTCCGCGGCCCGGTTGTCGGCTTCGTCGAGGATCTCGCGGACGTCTGCGTCGGCACCGCCGGCTCCGGCGTACCTGAGCCAGATGACGCCGTAGGTGTCGATGACGTTCACCAGCCAGCCGACAGCGGCATCGACCCGTTCGGCGATGGTGCCCGAGACCGGGCCGATCTCCTCCGGCGGCGGCAGGAACAGCATCGTGCGCACGGCCTCGAGGTAGAGGTCGCGCTTGGTCCCGAAGTAGTGGTTGAGCAGCCCACGCGCCACGCCCGCCTGCGCGGCGATCTCCGTGGTCGAGACCGCCGCGTAGGGACGCTCACCGAAGAGCCGGACCGCGCACGCCAGGATCTGGTCGCGCCGCTCGTCCGGATCCAAACGACGCCACCGTGGTGCGACAGCGGTGGTCATGTCCGCCATCGTAGGAGATCGCTAGAAGGGGCGGATGTCGGCAACCTTCCAGGTCTCGCCGCTGCGGCGCAGCTCCACGACGACACGGCTCTGCGCGACGACCATCGGCGCCTCGTTCTCGGTCTGCTTGCTGGCCACCAGCACCTGGTCGACGAAGACCAGCGTGGTCACCTTGCTCTCGCCCGCGCTGAGGACACCGCCACCACGGACGACCGCCCTGGTCACCGCCTGCTTGTCCTTCGCGAGCTTGCCGACGGTCTCGTCGTAGGTCCCCGCGAACTCCGCGGCGAAGGCCGGCGTCATCTGGGCGGTCGCCTTCGCGCGGCTCTGGTCGAGGGTGCGGTAGTCGTAGGTCAGCGCCGCGGGCAGGGCCTCGACGGCCACCTCGAGTGCGCCCTGCGCGGTCGGCACCGTGCCGGCCCGGTAGCCGTCCTTCGAGGTCACCGGGCGAACCGGGTCGTCCGCGGGTGCGCCGAGCAGCTGCCAGGCGAGCAGGCCCGCGGCGACGAGGACCAGGGCGGCCAGCGCGGCGTGGAGGCGGTTGGCGCCGAGCGTGGACCGCAGCGATCCGAGGTCGAGGCGGCGGGCCTCCTCGACCGTCCGGTCCGAGGTCTCTTCCGGGGTCTCCTCAGGAGTCTCCTCAGGGGTTTCCGGAGCAGTCTCCTGCGTGGTCTCGCTCATCCGATCTGCTCCAGTCCCGACACCTTCCAGGCGCCATCGTCCTGCTTCGTCAGCCGCACCCGGGTGCGGTAGCGCGAGTCGCTCGACTCGCTCTTCGAGGTCGAGTGCACGTCGACGGCGACGAGCACCTGGGCCGAGGTCCGCGACAGATACTCCAGCGCGGCGCCGTCACCGGGCACCGTCGCCTTCACGACCATCTTGTTCGTGGTGACGCTCTCGACGATGGCGGAGCGCTTGGCGGCGTACTCCTTCTTGAACGTGCCCGTCGAGAGCGCCACGACCGCGTCGACGTCCTTGCCGGGGTCGGCGTGGTTCAGGCTGAAGAACCCGGTCACGGCCTGCTGGGCGACCACGCGTGCGGCCCTGCCGTCCTCGTCGGTCGTGGCTCGGATCCTGACCACGACGTTGGCGGCGACCAGCAGCACCAGCGCGAGCGCCAGCACCCCGGTCACGATCTTTCGCGTGCTCATCGTTCTCCTCTCATGGCGCCGGTCAGAAGCCAACCGAGCCGGTCGCCCGCCGCGGACGGCGGCGCGGACGTGTCCATCCGCACCGTCCCGTCAGGGGTCGCGACGGTGTGGGTGGTGGGGTCGTAGAGCGCGATCTGCGGCGCCGAGGAACCCTGGGTGGAGTGCTGCCGTTCGACCCGTGGCGTCGCCGGGACCTCGACGTTCTGGGAACCGCGTACGTCGGGAGCGACCGGATCGGTCGGGTCGACCGTGCACCGTGCCTCGAGATTGGGATCGGCATCCTTCTCCTGCGGCGGCCCGTCGCCCTCGAGCGGGGTGCCGTCGGGCAGGTAGCGGGTGGTGCCCTCGTAGCCCTCGGTGCACGGGAAGTAGGACTGGCCGCCCCGACGGCCGGGGACCTCGGGGAGCTGCAGCCCCACGTAGGCCGAGTAGAGCGGTCGACCGTGCTGGTCGTAGTGGCACGAGCTCTTCACCGGCTCGGCCGTCTTCGGGTCGATCTCGTCGCAGTAGCGGAACACGGCCGAGACCGACTCCTGGATCCACGGCAGCATGACCAGCAGCTTGCGGACCGACGGCAGCCGCGCATCGAGCATCTCCACGGTGTGGAGCGTGTCGTCGAGGAGCAACGCGATGGCCGAGGAATTGGCGGAGAGCAGACCGTTGAGCTCGGTGCCGGCGCGTACGCCCTGGGTGAACACCTCGCCGATCTCCGGATCGATCGCCTCGAGCTGGGAGAGCAGCCCGGCGATCTGCTCGAGGAACATGCTCGTGGTCGGTGCCAGGTCGGCCTGGGTGTCGAGGACGGTGCGGGCGTTGTCGATCAGCGAGTTGATCTCCTCGACGTTGTCGAGGGCGACCTTGGAGATCTCGGCGGAGTCGTCCAGGATCTGCTCGGTGGCCGGTCCCGAACCGCCCGAGAGGCCGGTCGAGAGCTCGTCGAGCACCGTGCCGAGGTCGTCGGGATCGACCGAGCTCATCAGCGCGTCGACGTGCTCGAGCAGCGTCGCGGTGTCGACCGGCGTCTGGGTCGCCGCCACCGGGATCACGTCACCGGCCCGGAGATGGGGGGCGCCGGCACGGGTGGGGGTCAGCTCGACATACTGCTCCCCGATCGCCGATTTCACCCGGATCCGGGCCTCGACCGCTCGGGGGATCTGCACACCCTCCTCGACCGCCATGACCACGGTGGTCCCGGTGCCTGGGCCGGGCCTGAGCTCGGTGACCTCGCCGACCTTGGCGCCGAGCAGCTCGACGTTGGCCCGCGGGTAGACACCACCCGAGCCGGCGAACTCCGCCGAGACCTCGTAGGGCGGGGAGACGAGGTGGCCCGCGTCGAGATAGCGCACCGCTCCGTAGCCGATCGCCAGCACGGAGACCAGCACGAAGGCGGTCAGCTGGACCCGGGTCACGCGCCTCATGGGGTGCCTCCGCCCAGCATGCCGCCGAGGATGCCCTCGAGGTCCATGGGCGGCGCGGAGCCGAGCAGATCGCCCAGCGGGAGCTCGGCCAGCGGGTCCGGACCTTCCTTCTGCTGCGTCGCGCCGTCCCCGTCCTCGGCGTCCTTCGCCGTCTCGGCCGCCAGCGAGCCGGCCTGGGGCATCAGCAGCTGGTTGAGGAGGTCGACGTCGACCACGATGTTGGCGAGCGCCCCGCCGTAGTCGCCCTTCATCACCGCCATCGTGTTGGTCGGGAAGGGGAACGTGCTGAGCCGCTCGATCATCATCGCCAGGTCGTTTCCGCTGCTGGCCAGCGACTCCATGACCGGTACGAGCCTCTCCAGGTCGGCGACGGTGGCTCGCTTGCTCCGGTCGATCACGCTGGTCGCCCGCTCGGAGAGGTCCTGCACGGCGACCAGGGTGCTGACCACCTGGGGTCGCTCCTGCTCCAGCACCCGCAGCCCGGCGGGGACCGAGTCGATCGCGGCCGCGATCGCCCTGCGCTGCTCGGCCAGCCGGGCCGCGAACCGGTCGAGCGAGTCCAGCGTCCTCACCAGGGTGGCGCGGTTGGTGTCCATCGTGGCGACGAACCGCTCGAGCGCCTTCAGTGTCGCCGGGACATCGGTGCCGGCGAGCACCGCGTTCAGCTCGTCGACGATCGAGGCGACCTTGCCGAGGTTGCCTCCGTTGAGCACCTGGGAGAGGGCGCTGAGCACCACCTCGACGTTCGGGCTGATGTGGGTGGCGGCCTCCTCGATGGTGGCGCCGGCGGCGAGCACGCCACGCTCCTCCTCGCCCGCGGGCGGCTCGAGGGCGACGTACTTCTCCCCCAACAGGCTGGTCTCGGCCAGCGTCGGGGAGAGGTTGGCGGGCAGCTTCACCGACCTTCGCACCCGGCACACCACGTGTGCGCGCAGGTCCTTGCCCAGGGTGACCGACTCGACCGACCCGACGATCGCGTCGTTCATCCGGCAGGTCTCGTTGGGCACCAGGTTGTTGGCGTCGGCGAAGACCACCGTCACCGGATAGGTGTCGTCGCCGTGGACCGCACCGGGCAGCGGCAGATCCTGTACGCCGGTGAAGGAGCATCCGCTCATCGCGAGCGACCCGGCGGCGAGCGCGATGGTCAGCCTTCTCATTCGACGCCTCCGGTCAACAGACCCGGCAGGGTGGTGGTCCGGCCGCCGGAGAGCTGCAGGATCCCGTCGGGTGATGCGTGCACGAGCATGTCGAGCACCTTTCCGATGTCCCCGCCCGCGGAGCGCAACGCGCCGCAGATCCCCGCGAGCTGCACCTTCAGGTCGGCCGGGAACTCGGCGCAGATCGTGTCGAAGACCGTGGCCAGGGTGACGTCGAGGCTGTCGAGGAGGTTGGCCCGCAGCACCAGCGACCCGGCCCGCGCGGCCGGGTCGAGCTTGGTGACGTCCTCGATCTTCGAGTTGATCGGGACGAACGACTCGATCAGGTTCGACAGCCCCGCGGGGGTCAGGCTGAGCACCTCGCCGACCTCGGCGCTGTGGTCGTCGACCTGGTCCACGACCGCGGTCAGGTCGGCGATGGTCCGGTCGAGATTGCCACGGTTGCCGTGCACGAAGTCGGCGAGCGCCCGCAGCGCCAGCCGCAGCTGGACGACGGCCGCCTTGATGTCGCCGCGCTGGCCGTTGAGCTGCACACCGATGGTGGCCAGCGCGGTGACGACCGCCCGGATCTCCTCGTCGCTGCCGGCCAGGGTCTTGGTGGTGGTGTCCAGGTTGGTCACGGTCGCGGACGCGTCGTCGCTGCTGGTCGCGAGCGTGTCGAGCGCGGCGGCCAGCTCGGTCACCGTCTCGCGGTAGAGCTCACCGTTGCCGTCGAGCGCTTCCGCGGAGGAGGCGAGCAGGTCCGAGAGCGCACCGTCCCGGTTGGCCCCGTCCGGCCCGAGCCCGACCGCGAGCTCGTCCAGTCCCTCGAAGGTGTCGTCGAGCTCGAGCGGCACCCCGGAGCGTTCGACGCCGAGCCGGGAGTCGTCGGGCAGCACCGGCCCGTCGAGGTAGGCCGGCGCCAGCTGCACGAACCGGTCACCGACCAGCGAGGGCGGCACGATCATCGCGTGCACGTCCTTCGGCAGGAGTACGTCCCGGTCGTAGGTCATCGTGACCGCGACCTCGGTGCCGTCGACCTCGATCCGGGTGACCCTGCCGACCTTGACGCCGAGGACCTTGACCGCGGCGCCCTCGTAGAGGCTGGTGGTGCGGCTGAACATCACCGTCAGGCGACGTTCCCGCTCGTGCAGGTCGAGCACCGTGGCGCCGGCCGCGACGAGCAGGATCGCCACCACCAGCGCCATCCAGATCCTGAAGGTTCTCATCGGCTCACCTCTTCACCGCGGGTCCGGCCGGCAGGCACGGCTGGCCGGACTGGTTGAGGGCCTCGTTGACCCCGCTCAGCAGCCCGCCGACCAGGTCGCCCAGGTCGCCGGCGTCGGGCTGCAGGCACACCGCGGCGCCCTGGGGCAGCCCGACGGTCGCGTCCAGCCAGCGCCCGGTGCCGGCAACGCCCATGAAGGAGCGGGCGTAGGCGAGGCTGTTCTCGAAGATCGCGTCGAGCTGCTCGCGGTTGGCCCGCAGCACCTGGAGCACCGCGTCCAGCTTGGCCAGGGTGGGCTCGAGCAGCTTCTCGTTCTCGGTGATCACCGCGCGCGCCTGGGTGGCCAGCAGCTTGGTGCCGGCGATGAGCTGGTCGAGCACCTCACGACGCTCCTCGAGCATCTGCAGGACCTGCGCGGAGCTGGCCAGCAGCTCCTGGAGATCCTGGTCGCGGGCGGCGACCACGCCGGAGACGGTCCTGGTGTTCTCGAAGAGCTCGCGGATCTTCTCGTCGCGCGAGCTGATCGCCTGGGAGATGTCGGTCAGCGACCTCAGCGTCGGCTCCAGCTGGGGCGCGGCCCGGTCGAGCACCGTGGCCAGCGCCGCGAAGGCCTCGGCCATCTTGGCCGAGTCGAGCTCGGCCGTCTTCCTCCCGAGCTCGTCGAGCGTGGGGACGATGTCGACCGGGGTCGAGGTGCGCGCCAGCGGGATGGTGCCGCCGTCCTGCAGCGGCTCTCCGTGGGTGCGCAGGCTGACGTAGTGCTGGCCGAGCAGGGTCTTGATCTCGATCCGGGCCGTGCTCTGCTCGCCCACCTCGATGTCGGCGACCTCGAAGCCGACCAGCACCTTGCCTCTGCCGAGGCTGATGTCGGTGATCGTGCCGACCTTCACCCCGGCCACCCGGACGTCCTCGCCCTCGACGAGTCCGGAGGCGTCGGCGAACTCCGCGGTGTAGGTCGTGGTGCCACCGCTGACCAGCGGCAGCCGCTGCCAGTTCATGACCGTGACGAAAGCGAGCGCGATGGCGAGCGTGCCGAGCAGGGCGAAGCGTACGAGGTCCTTGTCCGAGCGTGTCCGGTTCACAGCTCACCCCCACCGCAGACCGTGTCGCGTTCGTTGGCCGAGACCGACGGGCTGCTCAGGTTGATCACTTGCCCGTCCAGCAGCGTGATCTGCAGGCCGATCTGGCAGGCGAAGAAGTTGAACCAGGAGCCGTGCGAGGCCGCCCGGTTGGCCGCGCGCAGCTTGATCGGCGCGCGATCGAGCGACTTGTCGAGGATGTCGCGGTCGTCGTTGAGCTGGGCAGCCAGGTCGCTGAGCGGGACGAGGTTGTCGTGCAGCGGGCTGCGTACGTCACGCAGCAGCGCCCCGCCCGTGGTCAGCAGCTCCGCGGTGTCGGTGAGCGAGGCGCTGATCGTGTCCTTGTCGGCGGCCAGGCCGGCCATCAGCTGCTTGAACTCCACGATCAGCGCGGTCAGGTTGGCGTCGCGCTCGCCGACCGTGGTGAGCACGGTGTTGAGGTTGTCGATGACCCGGTCGATGACCTGCTGGCGGTCGGCGATCGTGCTGGTCAGCGACTCCAGGTGGGTCATCAGCGAGGTGATCCGCCCGGCCTCGCCCTGGAAGGCGCGCACCAGCTCCAGGCTCAGCTGGTTGACCTTCTCCGGGTCGATCGCGCGGAACAGCGGCTGGAAGCCGTTGAACAGGTCGGTCAGGTTGAGCGCCGGGGTGGTGTGATCGACCCCGTAGGTGCCCTCGGGCGGCATCATGACGCCGGAGCCGGGCTCGGCGGCGATCGAGAGATAGCGCTGGCCGAGCAGGTTCTCGTAGCGGAGCTGGAGCCGCGCCGCGGCGTACATCGGGATCTCCTCGTCCACCTCGAAGATCACCCTCGCCAGGTCGTCCCCGTCGAGCTCGACGCCCTGCACCGAGCCGACGTCGACACCTGCGAAACGCACCCGGTCCCCGTGCTGTACGCCGGTGGCGTCGGTGAACAGCCCGACATAGGTGTGGGTGGTGCGGAAGCTGATGTTGCCGATCGTCACCGCGAGCAGGCCCAGCAGGACCGCGCACACCGCGGCGAAGCCGAGCAGCTTGACCGCGGAGGCCGGCAGCGGGCTCCTCCTCATGGCAGGTCCACCTCTCCGTCGGAGACCAAGGGGGTCAGCAGCATCCCGGCGTAGCCGGGCACCTCGTCCTGCGGCGTGCTGGTCAGCGAGGCGGCCATCGCCCGGGCCAGCGCCTCACGCGCCCGGGCGACCGCCGCGTCGGTCATCGCGGCGCTCTCGCGCTCGCCGGCCGGCGGGGTCTGGGCGCTTCCCGCCTCGTCGGTCCCGCGAGCCTCGTCCAGGTCGAGCACGACGCCGGGGAGCAGCTGGGAGTAGGGACCGTGGTTCCGCATCGCCAGCACCGCGTCGGTGAACTCCGGGCAATGCGGCTCCCAGCCCGGGTAGATCGCGGGCAGCCTACTGTCGTGAGCGGTCGACGACGGGTTGGTCGGAAGGTCGTCGGGGTAGGTGTAGGGCGCCTGGTCGGTGAGCATGTCGATGGTCAGGCTGACGTAGGGGCCACGCGAGCCCATCACCTCGTTGGCGAGGGTGTCGACGATCCGCGTGCCGGTGATCGTGCACCCGAGCACCGAGGAGTACTCCTCCAGCAGCTCGGTCACCGGCTCGAGGCGCCCGCTCACCTTCACCAGCGTGTCCCCGCTGGTGTCGAGAAGGTCCGAGGTCTGCTTTGAGACGCCCGTGACCTGGTCGAGCATCTGGTCGAAGGTGCGCTGTCTCGGCACGAGCAGGTCCTGGCTCAGGCCGGCGGCCGAGGTGAGGATCGTGCCGAGATCGTCGGCGCCCTCGGCGTAGACGTCGGCGGTGCGACCGAGCGAGCGCAGGTCCGCCACCAGCGTGGGTAGGTGGGGGTCGACCTGCTCCAGGAACTCGCGGGTCCGGTCGAGCGTGGCAGCGATCTGCCCGCCGCGGCCGTGGAGCACCTCGGCGATCACCGACAGCACCGTGGACAGCTTCGCCGGGTCGACCGCCGCCAGGATGGGCTCCAGCCGGCTGAACAGGTCGCTGACCTCGACCGCGACCTGGGAGACACGCAGCTCCTGGCCCGACCTCAGCCGCCGCGGACCGGGGTCGGGCGAGCCGACCAGGTCGACGAACTTGTCGCCGAAGAGGGTCTTCGGCACCACCCGCGGGGACACGCTCGCCGGGATGAGGGCGAGCTTGTCCTTCTCGATGGCCAGGTCGACGCGTACGCCGTCGGGCCGGGGGTGCACCGCCGAGACCTGACCGACGAGGACGCCTTGGAACTTCACGTCCGACTGCGGGTTCAGCCCGAGCCCGGCCCGAGCCGCGACCAGGGTGACCTCCGCGGTGCGCTGCCAGGGCATCGCCTTGCGGTAGATGCCGACGCACAGCGTGACCAGCAGCGCCAGGACGAGGCAGTAGACCACGCCGTACGCCGCTCGGCGACCGATCCGCGACATCACCTCACCCCGCGATCCGGACGGTGGTGGTCGACCCCCACAGCGCCAGGCTGAGGAAGAAGTCGGTCACCACGATCATCACCAGCGAGAGCCGCACCGCGCGCCCGACCGCGACCCCGACCCCGGCGGGGCCGCCGGTCGCGTTGAAGCCGTAGAAGCAGCAGATCAGCGTCATGACGAGCGTGAAGACGATGACCTTGCCGAAGGAGTAGAGGATGTCGATCGGCGGCAGGAACAGGTCGAAGTAGTGGTCGTAGGTGCCGACGGTGAGCTCGTAGTAGTGCACCGAGACGGCCTGGGTGGCCGCGTACGTCCCCATCAACCCGATCAGGTACAGCGGGATCACGGCGAGCAGCGCGGCGACGATCCGGGTGCTGATCAGGTAGCGGACCGAGTGGATCGCCATCACCTCGATGGCGTCGATCTCCTCGCTGATCCGCATCGCGCCCAGCTGCGCGGTGAACCCGGCGCCGACCGTGGCGACCAGGGCGTTCGCGGCGACCAGCGGCGCCACCTCGCGGGTGTTGAAGTAGGCGGAGAGAAAGCCGACGTACGGCTGGATCCCGACCTGCTTCAGCCCCTGGTAGCCCACCAGCCCGACGACGCTGCCGACCGCGAGCACCTCGAAGATGATGATGCCGACCGTGCCGGCGACCAGGACGAGCGCGCCGCGGCCGAAGCTCACCTCGGCGAGCTGGCGCAGCACCTCCTTGCGGTGGCGGACCAGGGTCAGCGGTACGCCGGCGAGTGCACGTCCGAAGAAGACCACCTGGTCCCCCAGGCCGGCGAAGGCCTCGACGCCGGCACTCACAGCTCGTCTGGTGGACGCCATCACATGCCCTTCGGCGGGACGATCTGGTAGTAGAGCAGCGTCATCGCGGCATTGACGATGAAGAGCAGCACGAACGAGACCACCACCGACTGGTTGACCCCGTCGCCGACGCCCTGCGGCCCGGACTTGGCGTTGATCCCCTGATAGCAGGCGACCGTGCCCGTGATCAGCCCGAAGACGAACGCCTTGAACTCCCCGATCCACAGGTCGGCGAGCTGGGAGAGGGTGGTGAAGGAGTGGATGTAGGCCCCGGGCGACCCACCCTGCACGAGTACGTTGAACGCGTAGCCGCCGCCGACCCCGACCGTCGTCGCGACCGCGTTGAGGAGCGTGGCCACCACCGCGAGTGCGACCACGCGCGGCACCACCAGACGGCGGATGGTGTTGATGCCCAGCACCTCCATCGCGTCGATCTCCTCACGGATCGTGCGCGCGCCCAGATCGGCGGCGACGGCCGTGCCCGCGGCGCCGGCCACCACGAGCACCGTGACCACCGGAGCGGCCTGCTGCACGATCCCGAGGACCGCGACCGACCCGGTGAACGACTGCGCCCCGAGCTGGGCGAACAGCGACCCGATGTGAAGCGAGAGAACCGCCCCGAACGGCACGGTGATCACCGCCGTCGGCAGCAGCGAGACGCGCACCGCGAACCAGGCCTGGTCGAAGAAATCCCGCGTCGCGAAGCCGCCGCGGAACAGCTCGCGCAGGACGTCCCAGGCGAAGGCGAAGTAGGCACCGACCGGCACCATCACACGCGTGGCGGCAACCGCTGGCTGCAGGCTCACGAGGGCCTCCTGCGTTGGGGGACGGTGCTTGTTGGCAAACTGACAACGAGAGAGGTGCACGAAAGTAACGCACGTCACGCCGATCCGTCGAGAGCACTAAGTAAATCGTGATTCACACGCTTGGTCGCTCCTCGGAAACGCGTCAGCCGTCCCGGGACAGCAGGAGGCCCCCCCACCAGGGGGGCGCCCGGCCCCCCCCCAACGGTCTGCACATGCCAGCCACACCAGGAGCGCCATGGCGGT